>NZ_JACAQP010000064.1:0-570 GCF_013387025.1 Pseudomonas reactans
ATACTTTTAAGAGGCTTAGCGGTTCTATCATACCCGTTCGGCTAACGACACTCGACTGACCAGGAGAGCGGTGGGTAAGAGTAGATACCCATTAGACTAACATTTTATAGTCAGTCGCCTTATACCCTCTTTATAGGACAGTTTTGTGAATGAGGCCTACTAACGGTAAGACTAACCAATTTTCTTATATATAAATATTAACTTTTAATCATAAATATATAAGATATATTTTAATCTTATTAAAATATTTTAGAATTAATTTATTATTACTAATTTTCGCAAATTAATTAGCAATTTTTCGAAAATTTAAATTAAACCTTTAAGTTGATTTAATTTATCTTTTAATTAAACAATTAATTAAATTAATTAAATCTAGATATTTTAAACCTTTTAAAATAATTTAGGATTTATCCTTTAATTTTCGAAATTTAACCATTAAAATCAAAATTAAATTAAATCCCTTGAATTATCTTTTAATTAACAATTAATTAAATTAATTCAAATGTAGATAGGTTTTACCAAATTAATCAAATCAATTAAAAACTATCTTAAACCCCTAATTATCGAATT
>NZ_JACAQP010000065.1:0-369 GCF_013387025.1 Pseudomonas reactans
TACTTTTAATGAGATTAAGTTGTCCTATCAAACCCGTTCGGCTAACGACCCTCCACAGATCAAGAGAGCGGTGGGTGAGAGTGGACACCCATTCAACCGCCATTTTATAGGCAGTTTCCTTATACCCACCTTATAGACCAGCTTCGTGAATGAGGCCTACTATTGATTTGACTAACCAATTATCTTATACATATAATATTAACTTTTAATTATAATATATACATAAGATGAATTTTAAACCTTTTAAAATATTCCTGGTTTATCTTTTAATTTATTGGAAATTTAAACTATTAAATTTAAAATTAAATTAAACCTTTAAAAATCGATTTAATTCATCTTTTAATTAAACCAATTAATTAAATTAATTAA
>NZ_JACAQP010000066.1:0-653 GCF_013387025.1 Pseudomonas reactans
AAACGAATAATAAGAACTGGGTCATTTAATTTCGTTTTAAAATGAAACTCTTTTCAAATCATTATGGAATGAAATTATCAAATTATTCCTCTTTTTATCATTTCTTTTTTTTTTTTTGTATCGAATCAATTTTCTATTTTAGAGCGAACAGTAATCTTATAAAACTTTTACTTTTTTAACTAATTTGATTCGGTAATAGATTCACTGATATAATATCTTGAATGAATGAGAACAAAAGGTTATCACATGATCACTCGAAAAAAAATAGGTGTTTTGGTTCAACTATATTCTAAGACTAGTGATTACTATTCTCTTTTGCTTTAGAAGTTCTATTTTGTATCTTTCCAGAAATCCGCATCTTTGTAGTTAGGTCAAGAAAGAACCTTCAGATTTCGATCTAATACAACAATGCATGCATCACTATTAGTGATTCCAATTATTTCATTCTTTGTTCTTTTTCGTTTATCAAATAAAATTTGCTATTCTTACTTGTTACTGGACGATTAACCAATTCCTTAAAAGAAAAAAAAAAAAGATTCCAACAAAAACCGCTTCTACAACTATGAATAACAAAGATTTATAGATCTCACATCTACTTACAATTGTGGGAATATTCTAATCAATTTCATGAATTATTAGAAACTACCTTATCA
>NZ_JACAQP010000067.1:0-364 GCF_013387025.1 Pseudomonas reactans
CCTTTACAACATATCTGTGGTCTTTCTACCACTCAGACTTTACACTTTTACTAGTCAACCTTAGTCAACTGAACAGCAATCAAGGAGCAGTTTTCTACAACTCTCCTATAGTAACCCGCCAATCCAAGGAACTACTACTAATTTCAGTCAGATTCCAAGGCGGTTTCTGTCTTATCACAATATCATTTCCACTGGATCTACTTTATCATCTCTGGCATTATTAACATGCCCAAAGAATATAAATCTTCTTTTAGCCAAATTTTCATACTTGGAGAATTTTACAAATCACTTAACTCAGTGAAGTAACTCCAATATCTGGTACAACTGTACCTCATATTCGATCTGGTTTCGAGAATATCAGATT
>NZ_JACAQP010000068.1:0-394 GCF_013387025.1 Pseudomonas reactans
AAGCCGATGACTACCAGTAAATCTGAAGCAATTGTGCTTATGAATTGGTTAGCAATGAATTATGCTAACATGAATTGTAGAAATAAGAACAGTATGGTTCTTAAAACAGAAATGAAATGGATGAAAATCCATGGTAAATGACCGTTGTTGAGAATACCGGTTATTTTCTTTGCTTAAACTCGGAAAAGAGTTAGTAAAAGAATGATGTTGTAGTTGGCATACGTGGTATTGGCCAAGTTAAATAAAGCAGTGATAGTAGTGTACTACTTTAAATAAATTCTCGGATGTTTCTTTTGAAAAGAACTTCCAGGATTTCTGCCAGAAAGGCGAGAAAAATTTATGAAAGCTGATTTTGGGAGCCGTTTATGGTATACGGACTCGATATTGATTTGCA
>NZ_JACAQP010000069.1:0-685 GCF_013387025.1 Pseudomonas reactans
GGCTACTTCAGACCATCCTTAGAGGGGAGAACAGCCTCTCCTTGTTGAGATTGATATAGGCCAGCGCAGAACCTATCAGCAGCTCCCAAAACCGTGTTTGAGGAGAGTAAAAGGTAAAGGAGGGGTTAGTCCTCACATTGCTGATGTTAAGGCTGAACGAAACTGCCGCTGCAATAATGATGACGATGAATGGGTTAAATTTTACCCGCCAAGCAGCGTACAGGATGAGCGGCCATATAATATAAAACTGCTCTTCAATGCCGAGTGACCACAGGTGCAAAAGTGGTTTGGTATCTGCGGAATTGTCGAAGTAACCGCTTTCCTGGCGTAATACCAAATTCGAAATAAACACCGAGCCGGCTGCAAGGTGTTTGCCGAGCTGTTGGTATTCATCGGCTAGTAACAATAACCAACCTGCTACGCAGCAGGTAACCAAGACCAGCAACAATGCGGGGAAAATGCGCTTGATTCGTCTGACGTAGAATTCGACAAAGTTAAATGAGTTCTTTTCTAAGCTACTTAAAATGATAGTGGATATTAGAAAACCCGATATCACGAAAAAAATATCGACACCAATAAAGCCACCCCTAAGGATGGTCTGAAGTAGCCATGTATTTCCCCGGCATACCACCTAGCGCAACTTTTAAACTCGCCAAATGATCAAAAAACAATCAATTCGACGAGT
>NZ_JACAQP010000070.1:0-517 GCF_013387025.1 Pseudomonas reactans
TTCAGCAGTTTATCAGTTTTACTTGTTAATAATTCAAGTTTTGAACAGAAAAGTTTTGGGTCTAAACCCATATTACTCACGAGACTTTATGTCTCACGTATACTATGTTTTTGAAATGCTATGTACTTAGGTGAAAGGAGCGAAGGTTGCAGTTGGGACCGGTTTGTACACTGTAAGTTTAAATTATGGTTATCTGTATTGAGTCTGTAATACCCCTCGAGTTTAAGTTTGTAAAATAAAAAAAAAATTTAAGTGGCTATTTTATAGTCACGAGTTGTAAAATATGTTTGAAAACTGTATTTGTATTTTAAATATGGTTTGAGAAAAGGGGTGTTACAAGAAGTGTTCCAAGTTAGCAACATACAATCATGACTTTAATTTGTTATAGTGGTCGCAATGTATCTTTTTGAAAATATGAGTGGTTTTTACGAATTTTTTTGAAAGTATGAGTGGTTTTTTTAGAACAAAAAAAAATATAGTGCTTAAACCGAATTTTGGCCAAACTACAGTGGTTTTT
>NZ_JACAQP010000071.1:0-324 GCF_013387025.1 Pseudomonas reactans
ATTGAACAGTTCAATAAATCTCAAAAGAAACTAGGAATTCCATTATAATATGATTATTTTCCGCGGTGGAATCGGCTGAATCGTCATTCGCCTACCTTTATAAAATTTGCTTATAGATTACGGCATCCCTCTTCTATGTTGCAAATTGTTATAGTTGGATCCTAGCCTTATTTTATATTGGGTTATTATAAGGACCGACAAGTATCTAATTAAACTTACCTTCTTTTATAGATGTCTTCTGCTGATCAATCCGCTCCCCAATCAAACTCCAGTGTTCCCTCAATCCTCTCACTATGTTCCAGGGTTCAATTGAACGGGACAAAT
>NZ_JACAQP010000072.1:0-389 GCF_013387025.1 Pseudomonas reactans
ACATGGGCACAGATGGACTCTCCATCTTTAGGTTTGCTGTTCGTGAAGTCCTTGACCACTTCGCACCTTTCGATGCGCTCTTGCTTACGGAACTTTTCCGCAAGCTCACGGTGCATCTCATAGGGCCAGTAGTCTTCGTATATTCTCTGCAATTCGGGGTTCATTGTGGCAATCATGATGCAGGCCACTTTGGTCGCATCATCAGAATGTTTTTGGTACGAGGCAATTTCCTCGGGAGTAGCAGTTTCAGGGTCAATATCGACAAGCTCGGTCTCGAGGACATACTCTTTGTTCTCGTACCTCAGAGCCATCTTGATATTTCTAATCCAGTCATTGTAGTTTGTCCCGTTCAATTGAACCTTGGAACACAGTGAGAGGATAGAGGGAAC
>NZ_JACAQP010000008.1:0-16292 GCF_013387025.1 Pseudomonas reactans
GGCTACTTCAGACCATCCCTAGAGGGCAAGTAGCAGAGAGGTTTGGGCTTATCCCAGGCAAGGCTCTGAAGGATCAAGGTTATCCCAACGGGATTCCGATTGAAGTCATGATATTTCCTGGTGCTAAAAAATGAACGAAAAACAAGTATTTTCAACTTTGGAAGATTTGGGTTGGCGACGGGACAAGGATGAGGTGGGAGATTCCTTTTGCCTAATGGACATTGGCTGCATGCAGGTTCAAATCATCCCGGCCGTGGGCGTGCGCTCTGACCACTTCAGGGTTTCTTTCATGCCATCCGTTTCCACTGCCGGATTTATTTCTGCGGTTGCATTTATTTTGGACGAATATAGGAAATACGTTCCAATTATCGTGAGTAATAACCCACCAGAGAAAATTTTGAATTTCTCCAGGGATGAGGTGGTTAGACTGTCCGAAGAGGCTCTATTTTGGGCAGCTAGGCAAGATATAGAAGTAGGCCTTTCAGTGTATAGGGCTTTGCCAACACATTCGAAAGGGGCTATGCCATTGAGGCATTTGGCCGCTCTAGCTATAGCCAGAGATGAGAATACTCTTTCGAGTTATAAACGCAGTTTCGAGCGGGGGGATAGGTTAGGCTTTGTTCCCTACATCACTCCTGAAATGATCGTTCGGGCTCTCTTGCTGGCTCAGAGCAAAGAGTAAGTACGCGGAGCTGTATTGTGCGATCTATTGTAAATAGTATTTGAGCCTTGCCAAAGGCAAGATAATTAGCAACTACAGCACGGCTGCTAAGGGAGCAGATCAAAAAATTAAAAGATCTGCTCAGACGGATAGGAGAAGCCTGCAGCGATGCAGGCTTATTTTGCTTGGACTTGCCCCGGCAACCAATGTGCATGGTGTGATTGCTTGAAGGCGCCATTCTGTACCGTCTTGATTTGAGGAAAACTGCCTGGTGTTACAGGGCTACTTCTGTAGGCTCTGGATTCAACCCGGAATTCAGCGGTTGCGAAAACGTTTATATGAACGCCTCCGTCCTTTGGCTCTCCTATGCTGGAACCTTTGCTCGCTTTCCCTCCATCGGGGCGTTCGCAGAGATTGGGGATTTCATCGATCGGCCGGTAAAAAGCTACTCCAGTGGGATGATGGTTCGCCTGGCGTTTGCCGTTGCAACCAATGCTGATCCCCAGATTTTGATTGTCGACGAATTCCGTAGGCGCCAGCCGCACCCTGCTTAACGCCTTGATTGTTGCGTCGATGGACAAAAGCCTGCGCCTCCAGAGCGAAAAAGGGGACGGATTAACTTATTACCCATTTGCTAGGCTGAATAGAAAATAAATCTGTCCCCTTTTTTATTCTTTTGGGCCGGTACAACATATCGAAGACGTCGTTGGCGAAGAGAAAAGGGGACAGGTTTATTCGGTCTTAGATAATCTGTGAAAAGGTATTGGTGCCAGTGCTGATGCCGGGAAGTGTGATGAGTTTGTTTTTTATAGTTTTATTGATGTGGGTGTGTTGGTTTTTGATCGAAAATAAATCTGTCCAGTTTTTCTGGTGATGTGATACTTTCTAGGTTTGAAATAGGTGTAACCCTGTTTCAGGATTAAATAATGACGTGCTTGTATAAGTGCTTGCGAGAGGAGGAGTTGTAGTGAGATCTAGTATGTTGTTGGTTTTGTTTTTTCTTTTGTCCGGCTGCGTAACCAATCAACTGCACTTCGCGGCCTACACCACAGACGCAGAACTGTCTGCGATCAAAAACAAAACCATTCACTCAACGATAACCAGCCTATCTGGCGATGAACGCTGCGCTCCCTGTTCCGAGCGTAGTAAGGTGGTGTGGCATGCGGCCAACTATGAGGTGGGCCTGTACGAGGGTTTCGCTAATATCCCAGTCACCGATTGGTCTGAGTTTACCAAACGGTCAATCGGATCCGACGCAGATGCGAGCATAAAAACCAGAGTCGAGATCGACCGGATTTTTGTCAAAACCTGGAACAGTCCTGATTATTATGCGTGCGAAGCGAGGCTCTCGGTGTATATCGGGACGGCTAAATATACCGGGCAGTCGCGTGTGAAAATAAAGAGGGCAGGCCAAGGGTTGGTTAGTCAGAATCTAGCCTATCTTAAGTCCGAAACACTAAATGCTGTTAGTCTTGCGTTGAAGGCTGCTTACATCGATGCCTTTAGCAGCATTGAAAAAGCTCCGCGCTAAAGTAGCGAAAAGCGGCAAATACTACTGTGGCGGCTACGTTGGTCAGGAAGTTAAGTGAGGCATAATTCATGCGACCCACGCTATGCAGCTAACCCATTTTCTGCGCCACATTTCGTCGTGGCCCCAGTGCGCCTAACAGCTAGCAAGTGACTCTTAATCATTGGGTCCCTGGTTCGAGTCCAGGTCGTGGAGCCAGGTAGCGACATAAAGAGAAGCCTGCAGCGATGCAGGCTTTTTTTGTCCTGGATTTCTCTAGACGCTAAACCCTGTCCCCTCCACGTGATACACCTGCGGTTCCTCCGAAAAAAACGCCTCCAGACCCAACATGAACACCTGATGGTCCTCACTCGCTTCGAACCCCGGCGTGTGATCCTCAAGCGATTTCCAGCGCACAATCAGATTGAATCGCTCAGGTGTTTCGATCCCTTGCGCGAGCATGTGGCCCTGGTAGCCTTTCGCGCGGGCAAGCAATGGTGCGACCTGCGCAAAGGCCTGCCGGAACTCATCCATATGTTGTTTGTGAACGGGAAGCAGGGCGATCTCGTAAATCATGGCGTGGCTCCTTCAATTGGCTCGACAGCTATCGCAATCTTCCCTTGGATGCCGTTGTTGCGGCTTTCCAGTCGCGCATGGGCGAGCCCGATGTCCGCCAGTGCATAGACGGCGCCAACGTGAGGGCGCAGTTGGCCTTGCGCGACTAAGCTGCTCAACTCATCCAACTTGCCGCGGTTTTGCCGGGTGAATACGAAGTGATAACTCGCATTCTTGCCCCAGGCCTGGACCAGGTTCTGTGGCTGGGCAATGTCCACGATCGAGACCACACGGCCCAGTTGTGCGAGGGCGTCGGGGCTGCGCGACAGGGTGTTGCCGCCGATGGTGTCGAACACCACATTGACGCCACGGCCATCCGTTTCCCGCATGATCGCGTCGACGTAGTCTTCTTTTTCGTAGTCGATGATCACATCGGCACCCTGGCTTTTAACGAACTCAATATTGGCTTCGCGCACTGTCGTGAACACCCTTGCGCCGATCGCCTTTGCCAGTTGGATCGCTATGTGGCCAACGCCGCCAGCGCCGCCGTGTATCAGGATGCTTTCCCCCACTCGAAGCGCTGCGCGTACGGTCAGTGCTTCCCATGCCGTCCCCCCGACCAGGCTCAGGCTGGCTGCCTCCAAGTGACTCAAGGTGGGAGGTTTTTTCCCGATAATGCTTTCGGCCGCCACGTGGTATTCGGCATAACTGCCAGGGCCATCGAATATCTGCGGGGTGTACCAGACTTCATCGCCTGGCGCGAAGTTCGTCACGCCCGAGCCGATGGCTTCGACAACGCCGGAGACGTCATGACCGGTGATAGCCGGGAGTGGCACCAGGTCGGCGTAATCTCCGCGCCGTACCTGATAATCCAGCGGGTTGATGGAGGTGGCGTGAACCCGTACCAGGACCTGACCGGTCTGTGGTACTGGCTTGGGCACTTCGCAGAGTTCGAACGCATCCGCGCCACCAAATGATTTAAGCCTCATCGCTTTCATTGTAATACCTCGTTTCGGCAAAAAGGGATATCGGGAATTATCGATATCCTGGGGTAAAAAATTACAGGTCCTTGCCGATGATCTCGGCAAGCGCACGGATGGTTGCTTCGTTTCGCTTGTAGTAGGTCCACTGGCCGATGCGCCGGGTTTCGATCAGGCCCGCGCGGTGCAACGTTGCCAGGTAATCAGACACGGTCGACTGCGACAGCCCGACGCCTTCCTGAATACTGCTGACGCAGACGCCCACGGTATGAACGTCCCCCTCATCCTGGGCAGGGAAGTTCTTTTCGGGGTCCTTCAAACCTTTCAGGATTTCGAGTCGGGTCCGGTTTGAGAGGGCTTTGAATATTTCGAGTAGGTCCATGGCGCGAGAATATCGAGATTTACCGATATGTCAATCTGAAAAATGCAGAAAGCCTGCAGCGATGCAGGCCTCTTGGGTTGCCCTGATTCCTTCAGTTTGTGCATCCGCTTCCCATCACCAGGTAGCTCGCAATATGCCGTACACCCTGCGAGTCATCGTAGATCCACTCGACTGGAACCACGCCGCAGACCTGGCTGGTGTCGGTGACACTGATGGTTTTGGCCACATCCAGCGGCACGCCGGTCTGGGCGGGTTCTACGGCGGGCGCGGCGAAGGCGTTGCTGACTACGAACGTAAGGCAAAGCGCGGCTAACATTTTCATGGTGAGGCTCCAGGATTCAAAGGGACTGTTCTTTCAGTAAGCGACGAGCGGAATCGGCCATGACGGGCAGGGCGCCGGCGAGCATCAGCAGATCCTTGAGCACCAGCCGGCCGCCGCCGGAGAGGTAGGGAAACCCATGCTGGGCATCGCCCGCCGCACTCACCCACGCTTCAGGGGTGGTGATCAGAAAACTCAAGGTCACCAGCGGCGTGGCAAAGGCGAGGGCGCCGCCGAGCAGGCCGGTCTTGCGCGAGAGCGGGTTGGAGAGCACCAGCAGGCCGATCAGGATTTCCACCGTGCCCAGCCCGTAGGAGAAGGCGTAGGTGTGGTTGGCCGTTTGCCAGGCACGTTTGTCCGGGTCCAGCTCACCCTCGTGAGTCAGGTGCGCCTTGTAGTCCTGCGGGTGCTGGTAGAAGAACGACAGAAATGGGCTGTTGGCGACAAAAGGGGTAATGCTGTCGGCTTCGTAGGGGGCGAATTTCAGCGCGCCGATCCACAGGAAGACGATGCCGATCGCGAGACGCATCAGGTGGGTGCCAAGGGGGTCGAGCTTGCCAACCACACGCAGGCCGGCGGTGAATGAATGCAACATGAGGGCTTCTCCAATCATTCCACGGTGTGTGAGAACGTGGGAGAAGTGTGCGGTTTTGCAGGGAGGAGCCTTGTTGCGTAAGGCTCAGGTTTTTGTCTGATCGTCTCAAAGATGGGGGGTATCAGGCGTCGGGTGTTCCTGCGCGCCAGCCTTCCAGCGTGCGCCACAACTTCCTCATGGTCGGGTTCTGGTTTTCAATCGCACAATACGAGCGAATCTCCAACCGCGTGCTCCATTCCTCTCCCCCGGCACGCACCAGCAGCCCACGTTCCAACTCATCCACCACCGCGCTCTGCGGCAGCCACGCTACGCCATAACCTTCGATAGCCATGCGCATCAGCAGCATGGCCATGTCGGCTTCGTAGCAGCGCTCCAGCACAGCGGGAGCAGGGCCGTTCTTGATCACGATTTCCGCAACCCGGCCCAGGAATGTGGTGGCGGTGTACGCCAGGTGCGGGACGGGTTTTCCCGCAGTTCCCGGCAGGCGATAGAGCGGCCGGCCACGTTTGTCCGGGGCGCACAGCGGGATGAATGCGTCATGTCCCAACGCCAGGCTGCCGAAGCGTTGCGCATCCAGCAGGATCGGCGCCAGCGGGTGGTGGTAGACGATCATCAAGTCGCAGCTGCCTTCTTCCAGTGCAATCACCGCATCATGAATATTCGCCGCCACTACGCGCGCATTGAACTGCTCGGTGTGCCGCTGGAATTGCGCCAGCCACTTGGGCAGGAAGGTCATCGACAGGCTGTGGCCGGCGGTCACCTGGATCGAGCGGCCCGGCATGCGTTCCACTTCACGCAGGCTGGCGCGCAGGCGCATCAGACCGGCCAGGGCGTCGCGGCTTTCGCTGCAGAAGGCGACGCCTGCGGCGGTGAGTTGCACCGGGTAGGTGCCACGGTCGACCAGTTCGACACCCACCCAGTCTTCCAGTGAGCGAATGCGCCGCGACAAGGCCGATTGAGTCACGCAGCGCACTTCGGCGGCGCGGGAAAAGTTCTTCCACTCGGCGATGGCCAGGAGGTCGTCCAACCATTTGATCTGCATGCCGGTTCTCCAGGCTATGAGCCTTGAGTGTAAGCCGCCGCGCCCAGGCGGGGCTTGGCTTTTTGCAAACTATTCCAAACGCGCATGGGGTTAGCCGGATTACTCATCATGGTGGTTGGGGGCTGTCCCTAGAATCCTCGGCATACAACAAAGGCCATCCGAGGGCCGCACCTGTGAACAAGAACAAACTCCCCCGTCGCATTGCAGTCGGCATCGCCCTGGGCGTGCTGGTGGGTTGGGCGTGTCACCGCTATGCAGGCAGCGAGCAGGCCGCCAAGGAACTGGCCGGGTACTTTTCGATGGTGACCGACATCTTCCTGCGCATGATCAAGATGATCATTGCGCCGCTGGTGTTCGCCACCCTGGTGGGCGGCATCGCGAGCATGGGCAGTTCGCGTTCGGTGGGGCGTATCGGGATGCGGGCGATGCTCTGGTTCGTCACGGCGTCGCTGGTCTCGCTGATGCTCGGCATGGCGCTGGTCAACCTGTTCCAGCCGGGCGCCGGGTTGAACATGCAGGTGGTGCAACACGCCACGGCGACGGCGCCCGTCAATACCGGGGACTTCAGTCTCAAGACCTTTATCAGTCACGTGTTCCCGCGCAGCATTGCCGAGGCGATGGCCAACAACGAGATCCTGCAGATCGTGGTGTTTTCGCTGTTCTTCGGCTTCGCGCTGGCTGGCGTCAAGCGCGCCGGTTACACGCATATCATCGGTATCGACCAGTTCCTCGACATGGCGCGCACTGCCACCAACGTGGTGGGCAACAGTATCGCCACGGCGGTTGTCGCGAAATCCGAAACCGAGGAAGAACTTGCCGAGCTGCCGCAAATGGTGCGCACATGACCACCACTTCTCGATTGGGCATCGTCGGCGGGCTCGGCTCGCTGGCGGGCGGTGATCTGTTCTACAAACTGGTCAAGTCCAAGGCCGTGCTGGAGGACCAGGGCCGTTATCACTTCCTGTTCGAGCAGCACCCGTTCAAGGATGTGTTGTTGCCCCTGGACCGCCACGCGAGCATGACCGCGCGCAAATTCTATGTGTTCCAGGTGTGCAAGACCTTTGAAGGCAGCGGCGTGGATGCGGTACTGCTGCCGTGTTTCGCCAGCCAGACCTTTCGCGAGGAGATCCAGCAGGAGCTGGGTATTCCTGTGCTGGACATGATGCAGGCACTCGTCCGGCACATCCTGCGCAATGTCACACCGGGCACCACCCTGGGCGTGGTTGCGTCGGACTTCGTGCGCCACTGTGGATTGTTTGAGAAGCACCTCGGCCAACACTTCAACCTGGTGTACCCGGAGGACCACGCCCAGGTCGCGTTGATGGAGGCCATGTATGGCGTCAACGGCATCAAGGACGGCCACCTCGATGGCGTGCCGCTGGAGTCGGTCTACCAGGCGTGCCTGTCATTGCAAGGGCAGGGCGCCACGGTGATCGTGCCGGGCATGACCGAACTGTCACTGGTGTGCGGCGACCTGCAGCGGCGCGGCATCAGCGTGCTCGACATCAACCAGATCTATGCCGAGTTCGCCACCCAGGCCGACGGCCCGACACGCCAGCCGCCATTCAAACTGGGCATCGTCGGTGGCGTCGGCCCTGCGGCCACCGTGGACTTCATGGGCAAGGTGGTCGCCCACACTCCGGCGGGCAAGGACCAAGACCATATCAAGATGGTGGTGGAGCAGAACCCACAGATCCCCGACCGCACCGCCAACCTGTTGCGCGACGAAACCGACCCCACCCTGGCCCTGTACGCCACCTGCAAACGCCTGGAAAGCGCTGGCGCCCAAGCCATCGCGATCCCGTGCAACACCGCCCATGCGTTTGTCGAACGCATCCAGGCGCACCTGCGCGTGCCTATCGTCAACATGCTCAGCGAGACGGTGGAGTGGATCGTGCACACCTACGGCAGTGGCCAGGCGGTCGGTTTGCTGGCGACTTCCGGCACCCTGCAAAGCCAGGTCTACCACCAGGCGGCGCGGCGTTCAGGGTTGCAACTGATCACGCCCGGTTTCGATTACCAGGCGCTGGTGATGGAAGCAATTTATGGCGAGCGGGGTATCAAGGCTGGGTTTACCGAGGGCGTCTGTCGCGAGCAGTTGCTGCTGGCGGCGGAGCATTTGTGTGAGCAGGGGGCGAGGGTATTGATTTTGGGGTGTACGGAATTGCCGTTGGTGTTGGCGCACAGTGAGTCGTTTCAGATCAACCAGCACCGTGTGGCACTGGTGGATCCGACGACCATCCTGGCGCGCAAGTGCGTAGAGCGAGCCACTTCATTCTTTAAGTAGGGGCTGTATCGCTCATGAGAGCTCAGCGCATCCCAAATTTCTCCAGCGTCGGCGCCAACCCCAGCAGGTCAACCGTACTTTTCCCAGCCTCCAGCCCCGCCCGAATCCCATCCTCCTTATCTTCCCGACTACGGCTCAACCGGATCACTTCTTCAACGCGATCCTGCTCCACCACCACCAGCCCATCGCGGTCCCCGACGATGATGTCGCCCGGGTTGATGTTCACGCCGCCTATCACAATGGGCACGTTGACTTTGCCCGGTTGGCATTTGTTGGTGCCCTTGATGCTCAGGCCGCGGGAAAACGTCGGGAAGCCCATCTCGATGATGGCGTTGGCGTCGCGCACCGCGCCGTTCATCACCAAACCGACAATCCCGAGCTTTTGTGAGGCCAGGGTCAGCAGGTCGCCCCAGGGGCCAGCTTCCATGAAGCCCTTGGCGTCCACCACCAGCACATCGCCGGTTTTGGCTTTGGTCAGTGCGTAGTGGATGGCCAGGTTGTCGTCGGGGCGGCAGTCTACAGTCAGGGCCGGGCCGGCCAGGCGCAGGCTTGGGTCGACCGGGCGCAGGCCGCTGTCCAAGGCGCCTTTCTGGCCCTGGGCTTCGTGGATGGTGGCGGTGCCCAGTTGTTTGAGGGTGTCGAGCTGGTCTTGGGTAACAGGCATGATGGTGTTCCGTTTTTATGAATAAGGTTCAGGCGGTCGGGGTGTGGCGACTCAGCCAATCCAATGCTTGGGCTAGGCTCGGTTTTTCTTCGGTGATCGGTTCCAGCGCCAGGCCTTCGCTGCTGTGGCTGAAGCGCTGGCGCACGCCTCCGAGTACGCTGCTGGCAATGCCGAGCGAGGCCAGTTGGCGCTCGGCTTCTTCGACTTCATGCAAGCGCCGTGTGGCGTGCACCACGTGGGTGGACACGAGCATTTCCAGGAAGGCGGGCAGAGGTGCCTGGTCGATGTCCTTGAGCACTTCATAGAGGGCGGGGCGCAGTTGTTGGCGTTCGGCGGCCAGCAGGACTTCCACTGCCAGTGCTTCCATGCCTTTGGTGAAGACGCTGCGCAGGATTTTCAGCGTGATTGCATCGCCGGGTTGGCTGGCGGGCAGGGCGCGCGCGGTGGCTCCGGCAGCGAGCAACAGTTCGACAAATGCATCTGCCTTTGGGCCGGAGCACAGCAGTGGGGTCTTTTCTCGCAGGTAAGCGATGGCGCCCATGATCGCGACGTCCACGTAGTCGACCCGTTGCCGGGCGGCCTCTGCACCGGCCAGGCGCTTGCGCTCGGGGGCGGCGGTGGTGAGGTCGGCGAACAGCGCGCCGGGCTTGAGGTGCGCCAGGCATTCACGGGTCACTTCCAGGGACTGCGTCCCCACCACGCAGGACAGCACGCAGTCCGATTCGGCCAGCCAGTCACCTACGCGAGAGTGGATCGGCACGCCCAATTGGTCCGCCAACCGTTGTGCCGCCGGTGCGATGCGTTGCTCGCAGAACAGCAGCTCCACGGTGGTATTGGACGCCAAGGCCTGGGCATAGCAACGGCCGACTTCGCCGAGCCCTACGATTGTTATTTTCATGTCGCCTCCGGATTCAGGTGGCAATACAATTAAAATACAATCTAGGCGATTGCAAACGATTTTTGTACAAAGTGCGCGGACGGTACACTGTCATTGGCGTGCGACAAGCCTCAGAATCCGCTGCTGGCACCCCGGGGCAGAGCCCTGACCCACCTCGACACAGAAGGCAAACATGGCCAACGATCTCATCTACGAGACCTTGAGAAACCGCATCATTGCCGGCCAGTACGAGCCCGGCACGCAGCTCAAGGAAGAACCGCTGGGCAAGGAATTCGGCCTGAGCCGCACGCCGGTGCGCGCGTCGCTGAAGAAGCTGGTGGACGACGGCCTGGCGGTGATCGAGGCCAACCGTGGGGTGTTTGTCGCCGGCTGGACCCAGTGGGACCTGGAAGAAATGTTCAGCTTGCGCGAGTTGCTCGAACCCCATGCCGCGCTGCTCGCCGCCCAACGCGCGACGCCGCGGGACGTGGCTGAACTGCACCGTATCAACGCGCTGATGGCGGATGCCATCGCCAGCAAAGGGCCCGATGTGACCCTGCGCGTGCAGGAAGCCAACCGTGCATTCCACGCGCAGGTACTGGAGATCGCCCGCTCGCAGCGGCTCAAGTCGATGCTCGCGACCTTGATCGACATGCCGGTGATCACCCGTTCGTTTTTCCTCTACCGCCCGGCCGACCTGGAGCGCAGCCTGCAGCAGCACCTGGACATCACCTATGCCATCGAGCAGAACGATGGCGAGTTGGCCCAGCGCGCCATGCAAACCCATATCCGCATGGCCTACCTGCGCTTCATGGCGCGGCGCAGTGAGTCGCCCGTTCGTCGATAAAAAAATACAAAACTAAAACAATATGCGTTAGAGTCGGCGCCACGAGACCGGGCAATGACTCCTGCCTGACATTCACAGGGACCCAAAGAAACGCCAGACCTGAGGTGGCTGAACCGGCCTCAGCGGGAGCCTGCACCCCGGATTCGACACACACGGCACATTCCAATAATAAAACCAGGTATCCCGTATGAGTATTCAGGTCTCCACCGCTGAAAAACCGTCGCGTTTCCGCTGGATCGTCGCAGGGCTGTTTTTTCTCGTGTACACCGTGGCCTCGGCCGACCGCGCCAACCTGGGCGTGGCCTTGCCGTTTATCCGCGAGGAATACCCGATGACCAACGCCGAAGCCGGTGCGTTGCTCAGTGTCTTCCTGCTGGCCTACGCGCTGGCGCAGATCCCCTCGGGCTTTGCCTCCAGCCGTTTCGGGGTGCGCAAGATCTTCTCGTTTTCGATGATCGCCACCTCGGTGTTCACCGCCTTGATGGGCACGGTCAATTCGGTGCTGGCCTTGAAGATCTATCGTTTTGCCCTGGGGATTGCCGAAGGCCCGCTGCCGATTGGCATCGCGTCGACCATCAACCAGTGGTTCCCGGCTAAGGAGAAGGGCACGGCGACGGGTATTTTCCTGGCTGCGGTGAAGTTCGGCCCGGTGATCGTGCCACCCTTGTGCGTGGCGATCGTGGCGATGTGGGGCTGGCGTGAGATCTTCTACATCTTTGCCGTGCCGGGCATTGTGCTGTCCATCGCCTGGTACTTCCTGGTGGCCAACCAGCCGGCGCAAAGCCGCTTTGTGAATGCCGGCGAGCTGGCGCATATCACCGATGAAACCAACAACGTCATCACTCAGAAGAGCGAAGGCGCGCAACGGCACTTCAAGCGCCTGGACGCCTTTATCCGCGTCAAACCGGTGGAACCTATCGCGACCAGTCGCGGGTTGTTTCGGTCTTGGAACGTGGTCGGCTGTGCGCTGAGCTACAGCTTCCAGGTGGGCATCACCATGGTGCTGTTGTCGTGGATTCCCACCTACCTGATGACGGTCAAACAGTTCTCGATCATGAACATGGGCTTTGTCTCGGCGGCGCCGTGGGTGGGGGCGATCTGCGGTAACCTGCTCGGCGGTATCCTGTCCGACCGCGTGCTGGGCAAGCGGCGCAAGCCCGGCATGATGCTCTCGGCGCTGGCCACGGTCGGCACCATGTACGCGCTGATCAACTCACCGAATGACCCGACCTTGTACGCCGCGTTGCTGTTCCTCACCGGCACCTTGATCAGCATCGGTTACTCGTCCTACATGGTTTACCCGATGGGTCTGGCTACCAAGAAGACCTTTCCGATTGCCAGTGCCATCGTCAACATGGGCGGGCAGTTGGGTGGCGCGGCGGCGCCGTTTCTGGTGGGGTTGCTGCTCGACAGTTACGGCTGGTCCCAGGTGTTCCTGTTCATGGCGATCGGCTCCTTTGCCAGTTTCCTGGTGCTGCTGACCATTGCTGAGCCGGTGCCGGTTTTACGCTAGCGCTTGCGTGCTCAGGGTTGCTGGCGCTAGCGTGGCAGCCTTGAGCGAAATCCCCGGTATCCCCCTATGAAGCGCCATTTCGAAGATTTGCAGCTAGGCAGTATCGAGTTGTTTTGCCTCGCCGCCGAAGCCAGCAGCTTCACCGCTGCCGCGCAGGTGGCGGGTGTCACCCCGGCGGCCGTGAGCCGCAGCATCTCACGCCTGGAAGAACGCCTGGGTTCACGCCTGTTTGTGCGCACCACCCGCAGCATTCGTCTCACCGACAGTGGTCGGACCTTTTTCGAGCAATGCCGCCAGGCCTTGACCCAACTGGTGGAGGCGCAGCAGGAAGTTATGGGCGCACAGGCCGTGCCGTCGGGCTTGCTGCGTATCAGCATTCCCACCACCTACGCCCATCACCGCTTGCTGCCGCTGCTGCCCAGGTTTCGCGCGCTGTACCCGCAAGTCACGGTGGATATCCACATCAGCAACCGCAATATCGACTTTGTCGCCGAAGGGTACGACCTGGCCATCCGCGTGCGCGCCCAGCCGGACTCGTCGCTGATTGCCCGCCTGTTGGAAGACGGCGAACTGGTAGTAGTGGCATCGCCGTCTTACCTGAAGCGCGCCGGCATCCCACAGACGCTGGAAGATTTGCCCACCCATGAATGCATCCAGTACGAACTGCCGAGCAATGGCCGGCGCATCTCCTGGTTGTTCCAGGTGGATGGCAAGCCGCAAGAGTATGCGGGGGAGGCGGGGTACAGTTGTTCCGACGATGTGCTCGGCGGCGTGACCCTGGCCAAGCATGGCGCGGGGTTGTTTCAGACCTACAAGTTCATCGTCGAACAGGAACTGGCAAACGGTAGCCTGGTGGAGGTATTGCAACCGTTTGGCGGGCGTTCGCGGCCGTTTACCTTGTTGTATCCCCATGGGCGCTATGTGCCGCATCGGGTTAGGGCGTTTGTGGATTTCCTGATGCAGTGTCGGGACGAATGGGCGGCGCCGTAGAGGCCGCGATATCCCAGGTCAGCAGGAGCTGGCTGATTGCAGCGTCGATAGTTGCATGGGGCACATTGTCCCGCGCCAGGATCGAAATGCCCTGCAGAAAGCTGTCAAACACCGTCGCCATCACGTCTGGGTTGAGCGTTTGTGGCAACTGACCCAGGCGCATCGCCCGCTCCACACACGCCATAATCCCCGCGCTTGTGCGCCGCCGCGACTGCGTCAACCCATCCGCCACCCGTGCATTCTCCGGGCTCGGTGCGCTCATCACCCCCAGCGCCACCATACAGCCCTTGGGGTGGCCGTCTTCGCACTGCATGCGTGCCGACTGGCGCAGTGCTGTTTCAACCGCCTGACGCGGTAACAGGCTTTCATCCCACAGGCACTCGGTGACTTGGGCGTAGGTCGCCAGGTAACGCTGCACGCATTCGTCGAACAACGCCTCTTTGGAGC
The DNA here is from genome assembly GCF_013387025.1 of Pseudomonas reactans. NCBI lineage: Bacteria > Pseudomonadati > Pseudomonadota > Gammaproteobacteria > Pseudomonadales > Pseudomonadaceae > Pseudomonas > Pseudomonas reactans. The sequence continues at coordinate 13,667 of NZ_JACAQP010000008.1, forward strand.
CGAAGGCCGCGTAAAAACTCGGTGCGGAGATGCCGCCACCCAGGCCGGCCTTGAGCTGGGCGAGGGAGGTGGCGTCGTAGCCGTGTTGCCAGAACAGGTGCAGCGCCTGGTCTACGGCGTGTTCGCGGTCGAAAGTGCGGGGGCGGCCCATCTGTGCCATGTCTGGTCTCCGGTGGATAGCGAGATAAATACTAGTCGATACATAAGTCATTGACAATGTGATGTGTGCGCCTGCAACATTTATATCGATCAGTATCTAAGTCCCGCTCAAGGAGTTTCCCGTGACCCCCTCACTTACATTACCGGTGTCATCCGACCGTTTGCCCATCGGTGCTTTGCTTGCCCTGGCCATGACCGGCTTCATCTGCATCGTCACCGAAACGCTACCGGCGGGCCTGTTACCGTTGATCAGCGAGGGCTTGGCGATTTCGCCGTCGATGGCCGGGCAGATGGTCACCGCCTATGCCTTGGGTTCGGTGCTGGCAGTGATCCCTATGACCATCGCCACCCGTGGCTGGCGGCGGCGTAACGTGTTGCTGCTGACCATCGTCGGCTTTCTGCTGTTCAACTCCATCACCGCGTTGTCGTCTCACTATGGCGTGACCCTGGTGGCGCGGTTCTTTGCCGGTGTGGCGGCCGGGTTGGCCTGGAGCCTGCTGGCCGGTTACGCCCGGCGCATGGTTGCGCCGCATCAACAGGGCAAGGCACTGGCACTGGCGATGGTGGGGACGCCGATTGCGTTGTCGTTGGGTGTGCCGTTGGGTACGTGGCTGGGTGGATTGGTGGGCTGGCGCACGACTTTTGGCCTGATGTCGGCGGTGAGCCTGGTGCTGATTGCGTGGGTGCTGGTGAAAGTCCCGGACTACGCGCCTCAACCTGCGCATCAGCGCCTGTCCTTGGGCAAGGTGTTGACCACGCCGGGCGTGCGGCCGGTGTTGGCGGTGGTGATCAGTTGGATGCTGGCGCACAACATTCTCTACACCTACATCGCGCCGTTCGTAGCGCCTGCCGGATTGGCGGAGCGAGTTGACCTGGTGCTGTTGGTGTTCGGGGTGGCCGCGCTGGCGGGGATCTGGCTCACGGCCAAGTTGGTCGAGCCGCTGCTGCGCCAGACCGTGCTGGTGAGTTTGGTGACCTTTGCGGCGATAAGCCTGGTGTTCGGCTTCCTGGGGAATGTACCTGAGGTGATCTACGTCGGCGTGGCGGTGTGGGGCCTGAGTTTCGGCGGCGCCGCGACCTTGCTGCAAACCGCCCTGGCCGATGCGGCGGGGGATGGCGCTGACGTCGCGCTGTCGCTGAATGTGGTGGCATGGAACAGCGCGATTGCCGGCAGCGGCGTGGTCGGCGGGGTGTTGCTGGACACCTGGGGCGTGGCGTCGTTTCCGTGGGCCATGCTGGTGTTGATCGGCGTGTCGCTGGTGATCGCCTGGGGGGCCAGCGCCCATGGCTTCAAGCCGGGCGCGCGGGATGTGGGAAAACCTACAGTGGTCGGGCACTAATCTGACATTCGTTAGTCAATAATCCTCGCAATATCATTCACTTGGCTCCGCTCGGCGGAGCCAGCCGCTTCACTTCCTTTCGAAGATTTAATGCATGTACCTACGCAAAATTGCCGTTGGGCTGACCGCCCTTGTTTTGCTTTCCTCTGGGGCCAACGCCCGAAGCTTGCCGGACCTCTATTCCAAACAGGAAAAACAGCTCAGCTTCGACAGTTGCGCCGACCTGTTCCCCGCCGCACCGATCAAGACCGCCACCGTGCCGGCCGCGATGAAACCCCTGGCCCTGTGCTCCGACCATTTTGCAGTGCTCTATTCGCAAACCAGCAAGACGCCCCTGGTAGTGGTAGAACGGCTGAATGCAGCACTCCTGAAAGACGCCAAGGGCGAGGAGCGCACCAACCAGTTCTACGCCGATCCGCGCATTCCCAAAGGTGGCCGGGCGGAGTTGAGCGACTACCGCGCCCAGCATCCCGCCGTGGACCGTGGCCACCAGTCCCCAGCCGCCGACGCGCCGAATGCCAACGCCATGGCGCAGTCGTTCGCGCTGTCGAACATGGTGCCCCAGGACCCTACCAACAACCGCAAGATCTGGAGCAAGGTCGAGGCCGACGTGCGCAAGTTTGCCGTGCGTGCCGGTGGCGATGTGTACGTGTTTACCGGCCCGCTGTTCGACCCTGGCTACGGCACCATCGGCGCCAACAAGGTCTGGGTGCCGACGCGCTTGTTCAAGCTGGTGTACGACGCCTCCAGCAAACGTGCCTGGGCGTATGTGCTGCCCAATGCCGAGACGCGCATTCAAAAACCGATGGATTATGAGACGTTTGTGAAGAGCACCGGGCTCAGGTTGTTGGGGGATCTTCCGGTGTCGGGGTCGGTGGGGCGGACCTGATCGGGGCTTAGGTGTCTGCACAACGCTGGGTACGGCGCTGCTTGCTTCCTTCGGCGGCCTAACTGTAACTCTGCGATCCAAATGTGGGAGCTGGCTTGCCTGCGAAGGCGGCCTGACAGCCGACCAGGATGTTGGATCTGACCGGGTACATATCCGTTTTTTGGGTAACGGCTGATATGGGTTCCGCCCTTACGGCGGCTCACTTTGCAAAAGCGGCAAAGTAAGCAAAACGCTCTTG
>NZ_JACAQP010000008.1:16310-124173 GCF_013387025.1 Pseudomonas reactans
CGCCGCCACGCGCCATCCATGGCGCGGGGCGGCTAAACCGGCATCCCTGCCGGTTTACCCCCCAAATCCCTGTCGAATTCCGGCCAGCGTGTTTGACGGGGCGCCTAAGATCAAAAGCAAGATCAAGATCAAGAGCGGCTCGCTTCGCATCGTGGGTTGGGGTTTATACTCGCACCCATTCAAATCTACCGAGATACCCCATGAGCACCTCTGTTCCTCTCACTCCCGCGCGCAAGCCTGTTGCGCCGTTGGTGGCCTTTATCATCCTGGTGCTGGGCGCCTTGTTCCTGCAAAACAGCGTCGGCTCGCATCAGGTGCTGTTACTCGTGGTTGGTGCGGCACTGGGCTTGACCCTCTACCACGCGGCCTTCGGGTTTACCTCGGCCTGGCGCGTGTTCATCAATGATCGGCGTGGCGCTGGCTTGCGCGCGCAGATGGTGATGCTGGCGATCGCGGTGCTGTTGTTCTTCCCGGCGTTGGGGGCGGGCAGTTTGTTCGGGCAGCCGGTGGTCGGGCTGGTGGCGCCGGCCGGGGTGTCGGTGGTGTTTGGGGCGTTCATCTTTGGCATCGGCATGCAATTGGGCGGCGGCTGTGCGTCGGGCACGCTGTTCACCGTGGGCGGCGGCAATGCGCGCATGCTGGTGACGTTGTTCTTCTTTATCTGTGGCTCGCTGATCGCCACGCACCACGTGGACTGGTGGTTTGCGCTGCCGGCCTTCCCGGCGGTGTCCATCGTCAAGAGCTTCGGCGTGGTGCCGGCGATGGGCCTGAGCCTGGCGGTGTTTGCGATCATTGCAGTGGTGACCGTGCGCCTGGAGAAGGCTCGTCATGGTCAATTGGAAGAGGGGGTGAAAAGCGAGCATCAAGGCCTGCGCCGCTTCCTGCGCGGCCCGTGGCCATTGGTGTGGGGCGCCATCGGCCTGGCCTTGCTCAACTACGCCACCCTGGCACTGGCGGGGCGGCCATGGGGCATTACCTCGGCGTTTGCGTTGTGGGGCGCCAAAGTTGCCAGCGGCCTGGGTGTGGACGTGGCCAGTTGGGCGTTCTGGCAGATGCCGGGCAACGCCAAGGCGCTGGCTGCGCCGGTGTGGGAAGACATCACCAGCGTGATGGACATCGGCATCGTCCTCGGCGCGCTGTTGGCCGCCGGCCTGGCCGGGCGTTTCGCCCCCAGCCTGAAAATTCCGGCGCGTTCGCTGGTGGCAGCGGTAATCGGCGGCCTGCTGCTCGGCTACGGCTCGCGCCTGGCGTACGGCTGCAACATCGGTGCGTACTTCAGTGGCATCGCCTCGGGCAGCCTGCATGGCTGGGTGTGGTTGGTGGCGGCGTTTATTGGTAACAGCGTGGGTGTGCGTCTGCGACCGTTTTTCTTTACGGGCGAGCGACCGCAGGTGGCGTTGAGCGGTTGCTGAGTCAGTCCTGAACGGAACTGTCTGGCGCCTGAGCCGCTTCAGTCGCCAGCTTTTCCCGGTCCGCCTTGCTGATGTATTTATCCTTTTTCTTCGGCGCCAATTTGGCGTTGGCCTTCCTGGCTTTTTCCTTGAAGAGCTGCTGGAGTTTTTTCTGGCGGTTCATGGGGTTCTATCCGGGTTGTTCAGGCTCGGAATGATACCAGCTTCGCCCACTGGGTCGCTTTTTAGCGCCGATCTGTGCATTGAATCGCCTGTCCTTTCGCCAATAATCGGGTGTTCCACTGCACAACGGAAGACACTCGATGAGCCTCCACACCCGCACCAAACGCCTGACCGTCCCGCAATTGGTCGCCATGAAGGGCCAGCAGAAAATCGTTTCCCTGACGGCCTACTCCAGCACCATCGCCAAGCTGATTGACCCGTGGGTCGATTTCATCCTGATCGGTGATTCCACGGCCATGGTCGGTTACGGCCGGTCTTCGACCTTGAGCATGCAGCTTGAAGAAATCATCGGCCACACCCGCGCTGTGGTCGACAGCACGCGCCTGGCGTGTGTCATTGCCGACATGCCGTTTGGCAGTTATCAGGAATCCAACGAGCAGGCCTTTCGCAATTGCGCGCAGGTGTTGGCGCGCACCGGCTGCGATGCGGTGAAGCTGGAGGCCAACCAGGCTTTGGCCGGCACCGTCGAGTTCCTGGTGGCGCGGGGAATTCCGGTCATGGCGCATGTGGGGCTGATGCCGCAGTTCGTCAATGTGATGGGCGGCTTCAAGGCCCAGGGCCTCACCGCCGAAACCGGCGCGCGGATTGCCGAGGACGCGCGGGCCAATCTGCAGGCGGGTGCGTTCAGTCTGGTGCTTGAGGGCGTGGCTGAAGGCGTAGCCCGTCAGATCACCCTCGACTCAAAAATGCCCACCATCGGTATCGGCGCCTCACCGGCCTGCGACGGCCAAGTGCTGGTCACTGAAGATGTGTTGGGCCTGGGCGGTGAACACCTGCCGCGCTTCGTCAAACAGTACGCGGATGTGGGGGCAGTTATCCGCGACGCCTGCGAGCGGTTTGCCGAAGACGTACGCCACGGCCGCTTCCCAGAGGCGCGGCACTGCTACGGGCTCTGACGAACCGCGTGCGACAACTGTTCCACGGCCTGGGCAATATCCTTGCTCCAATCGAGGGTGAAACTCAGGCGCAGGTGCTGTTTCCAGCTGCCTTGCTGGCTGAACAGTTCACCGGGGGCGATGACGATGCGCTCGGCCAGCAAGCGTTCGAGCACCTGGCGCATGTCGACCGGGTGCGTCGCCGCAAGCCAGAAGCACGCGCCGCCTTGCGGCGTCATCACCTCAAAGGCACCCTGCGCGTATTCGTCCAGCAGGTTTTTCATGCGGGTCATGCAGTCGTGCAACAAGGCCCGCAGCTTGTGCAGGTGCGCATCGATGCGTTTGGACGTGAACAGCTTGGCGATCGCTTTCTGACGGATCGGTGAGAGGCGAAACGCCCGTTCCAGGAACAAACGCTGCAACTGCGGCCCACATCCACGGCATAGCACATAACCATAGGGGGCTTCCGAGCCGATCACCTTGTCGAAGGTCGAGAACACCAGCAGCTTCTGTGGGTCGGCAAAGTCGCGATAGCGCGCCGGTTGGGGCGCGAAATACAAGTCGCCGTACGTGTCGTTTTCGAACAACCAGATAGCCCGCTCCGCCAGCCACCGGCAAACCTGCTGCTTATCCTCGGCGGGCATGCGGCTGCCGTGGGGAATGTTCACGGTGGATGACAGCACTGCCAGGCGGACGGGCGTATGTTCGAGCAGTTCATTCAGGGCCAGCAGGTCGAATCGACCGTTGTGGTCCAGGTGCAGTTCGATCACACGGATGTTCGCCGCCTGCAACTGGCGCAGGATCGCCCACGAACACGGCGACTCTACGAGCGCCACGCTGCCCGCCAGGTCCAGGGCGTTGAGCGCCAGCTCCAACACACTGTGCAGGTCCGCACCGATGTACACCTGATCGGCCTGCCAGTAGTTGCCCGTGGAACAGGTGTAGCGTTCAGCCAATGCCGCGCGCAACTCGGGCTCGCCGAAGGGCAGGTACTGCGGTGTCAGGGCGCGCGGGTAGTGGCGGGCCAGTTCGCGCTCGATCATCAGCAGCGGGTTTTCCAGCGACAGCAGGATGGCCGGGACGTCGGCGCTCAAGGCCAGCATGCCCGGTTGGCGGGAGTTGGCGAAGACCTGGTCGAGCAGGTTGGATGAGCGTTGAGTCGATAAAGGCGCGGGTATCAACCGCGTGAAATAACCGAGCTTGGGCCGTGCGTAGATCCGTCCCTCATCCTCCAGCAACGAATAGGCGTATTTGGTGGTCGACACCGACACGCCTAGGCGCTGCGCCAACTGGCGCAGGGAGGGCAATTTTTGCTCGCCCTGCGCAGAGCCAGCCTCGATCAGCTCGACGAGGTAGCGATACACCGCTTGATAGGCGAAGGCGGTGTCCTTGGGGTTAGCCATGCGTACTCAAGAGCCGACGGCCGTGTGCGCGTCAGGGCTCTGCGGCTTATGCATGACAAACGTTGCCTTTACCCGTCTGGAGACCAGCATGTAAGGCACCCATATGAACAAGGCAATCAATGTCCGTGCCAGCTCTTTTGTCGTGTTGGCGTCGAAAATGGGTTCATCTACGAACACTAATGAGCACACCCAGGCATCGAGCGGAATGTACACCGCCGACGCAAGCACCGTAGCGATATAAACCTTGGGGAATAGATAGTGCTCGGTGATGAAGAGGTAAATGAGGTACGCGTAGGTGGCGACAAACAACACATTAATCAGCGCTTCCGACACCAGAATCGGCGCCCACAACGGGTTGTACAACTCCATCCCAGGCGTCGACAGCAGGGTAAAAGTACCATCCGCAAAAAGCGGGTAATGCACCGCAAGCAGGCTATAGGCCGTGCGGGAAATCGAGATGACCAGGCCTATTACAATGAGCACGAGCCAGCCTCGTAACCCTCTCAACTCTTCGCTTTCTTGCATGTTGCGCTCCATGGGTGACTCAGTTGATCAATGGCTGAACGATTGCTGCAAAAACGCAGTCATCAGTCCTACCACCTGTTGTTGGATCTCTGCCCTTGGCCGAGCGCCTTCTCCATCCCGGCAAATCATGCCATCGCCCGGCGAGCTTTCTTCAATCAGCTCCATGCCGCCCGGCTTGCAGATCGACATGAACGTGAAGTGCGTGGCATCGCGGATCTCCACGTACTGGGTCGAGGCTTTGGGCAGGCGCTTGACCAACGCGGCGGACTCCAGGTTAGGGTCCATATCTTCCGTGGGCACGCCACCCGCGATCACCAGCGCCGGTACGGGAAGTGTGGCCAGACTGGCGTCGGTGAAGCCGGGCGCGAGGCCCAGGTCCAGGGACACAATGGCGGTGACGCGTTTGTCGCTCAAGTCAGCGGCCAACTGCGCTTTGCCTTCGGGTGTGCCGGCGGGGTTCATCTCGTGGTAACCCATGCAACCGCCGAGCTTCGGGTGTGCGTCGCAGGCTTGGGTGAACAGATCGGGATCGAAACGCGCGCCGGCAATCTCAAGCACGGTCCAACCGCCGAGGGAGTGGCCGACGGCGGCAATGCGATTTTTTGCCACCGCGCCAAATTGCTTGGGCTGGGCCAGGACCGCGTCAATGGCGCGACTCAGGTCGGCCGGGCGCTTCCATAACTGAGCGGCGGCCTGCGGGCTACGGTCCTTGGTGGTGGTGCCGGGGTGATTGACCGCCGCCACGATGTACCCTTTGTGCGCCAAGGCACTGGCCAACCACACCTGTTTGCCCCAATTGCCGCCGTAGCCGTGGGAGAGCACGACCAAAGGATGCTCACCGGCATCTGGTGGTGCATCTGTCACCGCGAGGGCGCCGATGAACACCCCGTTGTCGGCGATCAGCTGGGGTTTTGTGGTGGTTGCAGCAGCGGGATACCAGACCACCATTTCCAGCGGGCGGCTGGTCTGCGCGTCGGGCAGGGTGGTGGTTTTGAAGCCGACGGGGCTTTCGGCCGCGAGGGCGGGCGTGGTCAGGCAAAACACAAGCAGGGCGCGCAAGGCGGTTTTCATTGTTGTTATCTTCCTTGATTTTGGTCGCGCATCATTACCTGAAACCGATCGTCTGGGTACCCCCCTTTACCCTTGGTATTTGTCAACCCAACCCCATAACTTGCCTGTATCCATTGCGCGGAAGAACCGACCATGACCAACCCAACCGAAACCGCCATCCTCGCCGGCGGCTGCTTCTGGGGCATGCAAGACCTGTTGCGTCGCTACCCCGGCGTGCTGCACACCCGTGTCGGCTACACCGGCGGCGATGTGCCGAATGCCACCTACCGCAACCATGGCAACCATGCGGAGGCGATCGAGATCGTGTTTGACCCGGCGGTAATCAGTTATCGGCAGATTCTGGAGTTCTTCTTCCAGATCCATGACCCGAGCACACCGAACCGACAGGGCAATGATCTTGGGCCGAGTTATCGCTCGGCGATCTATTACCTGAGTGAGCAGCAACGGGATGTGGCCGAGGATACGGCAGCGGATGTGGATGCTTCGAAGTTATGGCCGGGCCGGGTGGTGACGGAGATTGAGCCGGCGGGGCCGTTTTGGGAGGCGGAGCCGGAGCACCAGGATTATCTGGAGCGAATTCCCAACGGGTATACCTGCCACTTTATCCGGCCGAACTGGAAGTTGCCCAAGCGCGGTTAAGACAGCGCAACGGCAGAACAACAAAGGGGACGAATCAATCCGTCCCCTTCACGGTCAGCCAGCACAGGTCTGCTTGTCGATTTCGAACCGCCCGACTTCTTTTTCGTTTTTGCTGCCAAAAATATAAATCAAGGTGCCGCCCAGCGTGAGGATTGGCGAGCCTTTAGACATCTGCGCGGCGCAAACAACCTGGGTGATGTCGGAGAATGTCGCGTCCAGGTCAAAGCTATCGGGCTGGGTATCGTAATTGACCAACGTGTAATAGAACTTTATCGCGTGGCTGTTAGCCGCTTCCGCCCGGTCGAACCTTATGTCCTCGTTGACCATTCGATTACCAGCCGTGGTTCGCGCGGTCAGGATGATCAGGTCGCTGAGGTAGCTGGGTTTGCTGGGCTCGGGTGTTTCTTCGAAGGCCTGTTTTATCAGCACGCCGGCCAAACCAACAAACAGCAAGCCCCACGCGGAATACCAAAACACTTTCCTGGTTTTTTCTGTTGCCACGTTGTTGTCTCCTAGACCCGTCACCTATTTCCCTAAATCCCCAACGGCCAGGACCTGCGGTGCATATTTGAGGTACCACTCACGTTGGCCGACAAGCAGGTCGCGGGCGAGTTCGAGCTCTCGCTCGGACATGGCGGCGTAAACCCGCTCACGGTGGTCAACGTGTTGCACCTGGTTGTTGACCACTGTGTAGAGCGCCCAGCCTTTGCTTTCCATGCACAGACGGCTGCCCTGATTAATGATTTGCGCTTCGGTGTAGCCCAGGGAGCGAAGGACCTGCACACCCTGGCCATTCTTTTGGTCAGTAGCGACCTGAAATTGAACACAGGTGTTCAGGCTTTCGCTGAACTGAGTGGCGGAAGACACGTTGTGAGGCACTTTGAAATAGACGTTGCCATCCTTGAAGTCCATATCCGCTCGATCAGAGACCACACTTTGTGCAGAACTCAAATAACGGGTCTGAGGCGTCGAGGTCGATGCACATCCGTTGAGGAGGCTGCCGACCACGGCCAGCGTAAGCAGAGAAATGGTGATTCGCATCGAGACGTCCTTGAGGTGTTCCCAGGTAAATCCATTGGCCATTGAAGCCGTGCATTGCGCAGCTTTGGAAGGGCAGTGGCGCAGTGCGCAATGTTGACACAAACAGGGCGTTAACCGAAGAAACGGCTTCGTAGTTATGGGGGATCAGCGCTTTTCGTACGCCCTGTACTCGTTCTGCAGCACGATATGGTCCGCCACGTACTTCGCATCGTGCCAAACCCCATAGATAAACGACGATGCGCGGTTCACCAGATTCGGCAGGCCCAGGAAGTAAATCCCGCTCTGCGCCGAGATCCCGCGCTTGTGGAACGGCTCGCCTTTCTCATCGAACGCATCGACCTTCAACCAACTGAAATCGAACGTGAAGCCAGTGGCCCAGAGGATCGTGGTCACGCCTGCTTCTGCCAGGTCCAGGCTCAACATCGGATTCACCAGGCACTCAGGGTCTGGCAACAACTCCCAGGCCTGCGGTTCCGGCGGAAACGGCAACCCGTTCGCCTCGATATAGGCATCTGCATCGCGCAGCACGTCAAAGTAGGCGCGATCCCCTTCAGCTACGTTCCCAGCCAAGCCCGGTTGGAAGGTCATGACGCCGTCTTTCCAATCCTGGGTGACGCCCACCAGATGAATCCCTTGGTGTGCCAGGCGGCGGAAGTCGACCGTCTTACCGCCTTCGTAACCGCTGACCGCAAAGGCGACGTGCTTCTTCTTCGGCTGGATTTTGACTTCATCCCACAGGCCCAATGCACCCAGCCACCAGCAGTAGTCACGGCCGCGATAGGCGCGGGGAGGGCGGTAGTGTTCGCCCACCGAGAGGTACACGGTCTTGCCGGACTTTTGCAGTTCTTCGGCGATTTGCGAGCCGGAGGCGCCTGCGCCTACAACCAGTACGCCGCCCTCGGGGAGTTGGCCAGGGTTCTTGTAGCTGGACGAGTGCAGTTGATGCAGCGACGCGGTGGTCGGAACGATGTTCGGGATGGAAGGGCGCTGGAACGGGCCGGTGGCGGCGACCACATTGGCGGCCTCGATCACGCCGGCCGATGTGGTCACCTTGAAGCCGGGTCGTCCCACATGACGCTCTACCTGCTGCACTTCGACGCCGGTGCGCACGGGGGCCTGCAACTTTTCCACGTAGGCTTCGAAGTAGTCGGCCATGCGTTCCTTGGGAGGAAAGGCTTCCGGCGAAATGCCTTCGAATGTGAGGCCGGGAAACCGGTCATGCCAGGCCGGGCCGTTGGCGACCAGGGAGTCCCAGCGTTCCGAACGCCAGCGTTCGGCGATGCGGTGGCGTTCCAGCACGATATGCGGCACGCCCATCAGCGACAGGTGTTCGCTCATGGCGACGCCGGCCTGGCCTGCGCCGACGACCAGGGTGTTGATTTTTTCGACGGACATAGGCGGTTCCTGCACAGTCATTAGGCGGTTTGGTCCAGCAATTCGGCCACGGCCGTGAGTGCCAGTTGGTAACCCAGCGCCCCCAACCCGGCGATCACACCGGTGGCGGCCTTGGACACGTAGGAGTGGTGCCGGAAGTGCTCGCGCTTCCAGATATTGCTCATGTGCGCTTCGATGATCGGGCCGTCGAAGGCCAGCAGCGCATCCAGGATCGGCACCGAGCTGTAGCTGAGCCCGGCGGCGTTGATCACGATGGCGTCGGCGTTCAAGCGTGCCTCTTGAATCCAGTCCACCAGCACGCCTTCATGGTTGCTCTGGCGAAAATCCAGGGTCAGGCCCAATGTCGCGGCGAGGTCTTGGCAGCGGGCTTCGATGCTGGAGAAGCTCTCGCTGCCATAGGTGCCGGTTTTGTCCAGGCCGTAGAGGTTGGCGTTGGGCCCGTTGAGGAAAAAAACAGAGTGGGTCATGGCGTACTCCAGGTTATTCAGGACTGCCAGTCATCCGGCACAACAGCAATCACGTCGATTTCCATCAACCACTCCGGCTGGCCCAGGCCGGAGATCACCAGCCCGGTCGAGATCGGGAATACACCTTTGAGCCACTTGCCGACTTCCTGGTACACCGGCTCGCGGTAGCGTGGGTCGATCAGGTAGGTGGTGGTCTTCACGATGTGCGACAGATCAGAACCCGCCTCTTCCAGCAGTTGCTTGACGTTCTTCATTGCCTGCTCGGCTTGCGCACGCGGGTCGCCGAGGCCAATGAGGTTGCCCTCAAAATCAGTGCCGATCTGGCCGCGCACATAAATAGTGTTGCCCGCGCGCACGGCCTGGCATAGGTCGTTGTCCAGCGCCTGGTTGGGGTAGGTCTGTTGGGTGTTGAACATGCGGATGCGGGTGTGGGTCGGCATAACGGCAACTCATGGGACACGGGATGCAGCCAGCTTCACACCGGCCCGATTGCGACGAAACCAGCATTTGCGCGGGGTAGTGCTTAGGAAAAACCGAAGCCCGTGCAGGTCATCGCCTGGTGCCTGACACGGCACGAACCCTGCAACGCTCCCGGTACAGTCATTGTTGAGGGGCAGGCGTGATGCTCAGTCGTATTACTCAGCGTCAACTGGAGTATTTCGTTGCGTCGGGAGAGGCGGGCAGCATCAGTGCGGCCGCTGAACGCATCCACGTGTCGTCGCCGTCGATTTCGGCGGCGATCACCCATATGGAGGCCGAGCTGGGCATCCAACTGTTTATCCGCCACCACGCCCAGGGCATTTCCCTCACGGCGGTGGGGCGCCTGGTGATGCAGGAAGCCAAGCTGATCCTGGAACAGATGACCAACCTCTACACCATCGCCTCGGAGTCCTTGAACAGCGTGCGCGGCCCGCTGCGGGTCGGCTGCCTGGCGTCGCTGGCGCCGATGATCACGCCGGAACTGGTGTTTGGTTTCGGCCGCGCGTTTCCCGGCGTGCGGCTGACGCAAGCCGAAGGCAACCATGAGGAACTGCTGGAAAAGCTGCGCAGTGGCGAGCTGGATATCGCCCTGACCTACGACCTGGTGACCAGCCCGGACATCGACTTCCAGCCCCTGGCGCAGCTGCCGCCTTATGTCATGGTCGGCGAGTATCACCCGCTGGCGAACTCGCCGGCCGTCAGCATGCAAGACCTTGAGGCTTACCCGGTGGTGCTGCTCGACACACCGTGGAGCCGCGACTATTTCCTCAGCCTGTTTATCCAGGCCGGCACCACGCCGAACATCATCATGCGCTCCACCAACCTCGAAACGGTGCGTGCCATGGTGGGCAACGGTATCGGTTATTCCTTCGCGAATGCACGGCCGAAATCGAACCTGTCCCAGGACGGCAAGCGCGTGATCCGCCTGCGCCTGGCCGGCGCCCACCGCCCGATGCGCCTGGGCTACGCCACTGCCTGCAACACCCAGCCGTCGCGGGTGGTGTCGGCGTTTGCCGAGCGTTGCCGCATGTTTGTGTCCGATCAGTACATCCCCGGCATGGCGCCGCCGAGCTTTTTTGATCCGCATGCGGTGCGCGATTGTAGGAGCGAGCTTGCTCGCGAAGGTCGTTAACGATAACGCGTGAAACCTGAAACGACGCGGCGACTTTGGGTTTCTCGCGAGCAAGCTCGCTCCTACACACAAGCGGCAAGCCTGTTTTGCACTGAAATGTCGCGCGCAATGTGCCGCCCATTCCTGCGTGCACCGTTTTGAGCTGCATAGGTTCTGCCTACCCAGTGCCCCGGCTTTTACGAATTGACCCTGACCACCTCCCCCCACGACTCTGAACCCATCGATGTAGATCAACTTCTCAGGGCACAGCGACGATGACATTCGACTGGAATTACATGTTTGGCTTGCTGGGCGATACCGAGTTCTGGCGCGCGACGTGGACGGTGATCAAGCTCAGTACCCTGACCTGGGTCTTGAGCATCGGCCTGGGCTTTCTGCTGGCGCTGGCCAAGCAATCCAGGCACGGCCTGCTCAGCGTGCCGGCGCGCGGCTATATCTGGCTGTTCCGCAGCCTGCCGCTGCTGGTGCTGCTGATCTTTATCTACAACCTGCCGCAAGCGTTGCCCGGCACCTCGGCGATCCTGGCCGACCCGTTCTGGTCCGGCCTGCTGGCGTTGGTGATCTGCGAGACCGCCTACGTGGCCGAGATCCATCGCGGTGGCCTGCTGTCGATCCCCAAGGGGCAGGGCGAAGCGGCACGGGCACTGGGCCTGAAGTTCTTCGGCACGCAATGGCGTGTGGTGATTCCCCAGGCGTTGCGGGTGGCGTTGCCGTCGCTGGCCAACGAATACATCTCCATCGTCAAGCTCACCTCGTTGGTGTCGGTGATCTCGCTGACCGAGATCCTGATGGTCGGCCAGCGTCTGTATTCGCAGAACTTCCTGGTGATCGAGACCATGGCGGCGGTGGCGTTCTTCTACGTGTTTATCGTCACGGTGTTCGACTTCCTGCTCAAACGCCTGGAGCGCTTTCTCGACGTCAATCAGCGCAACGTTTCCCGCGTTCCTGATGCGGCGGTGCTGGCCCTGGCCACCCAACAGCGCACCGCCTTGGCGCGCCCGGCCAGCAACGGCGAACCCGCGTTGCAAGCCGCACGGCTGCACAAGGCCTACAACGATATCGAGGTGCTGGGCTCGGTCAACCTGCAGATCCAGCCCGGCGAAGTGGTGTCGGTGATCGGCCCGTCCGGCTCTGGCAAAACCACGCTGATCCGCCTGCTCAATGGCCTTGAGCAACTGGACAACGGCGAGATCAGGATCAATGGCCAGCCGTTCATTCACCTGAACAAAGTCGGCGCGCAGAAGCCCCAGTACATCGAGCACGCCGAACATCGCCTGAACATCGGCATGGTGTTCCAGAGCTTCAACCTGTTCCCGCATTTGAGCGTGCTCGACAACCTGCTGATGGCGCCGAAATACCATCGGCTGGGCGCGACGTCCGAGCTTAAGCAACAGGCCTACGCGCTGCTGCACAAGGTCGGCATGCTCGACCACGCCTGGAAATATCCGCACCAGCTGTCCGGCGGCCAACAACAACGCGTGGCCATTGCCCGCGCCTTGATGATGCGCCCGCAGATCATGCTGTTCGACGAGCCGACTTCGGCCCTCGACCCGGAGAAAGTCAACGAAGTGTTGCAAGTCATCGAAGCCCTGGCCGAGGAGGGCATCACCATGGTGATTGTCACCCACGAGATGAACTTCGCCTTCAAGGTGTCCGACCGCATCGTGTTCATGGAGAAGGGCCGCGTGGTCTGCGACGACACGCCGGGCGCCTTGCGCAGCGGCCACAACCCACGCGTGGAGGCGTTCCTCAAGGACGTCTCGCTGGCGTGACCCCCTCAACGTTCAGGAAAAACACAATGATCGAGCAAGCGCACATCGAACAATTCCAGCGTGACGGTTTCTTGGTGGTCGAAGGCGTGTTGTCGCCGGAAGAAGTGGCCGCGTTGCAGCACGATTTCGACCAGTGGGTCGAAGAAAGCCGCAGCCATGCGCAGGGTTGGGGCGCCACCGTCGATGGCCGCGAACGGTTTGATCTGGAGGGCGATCACCGCGCCGATCACCCGTCGCTGCGCCGGGTCAGTTCGCCCACCGAGATTTCAGCGGCCTATGAGCGTGTAGCGTTGCACTCGCGCATGGCGGCGATTTCCGCGCAGTTGATCGGCGCCCACGGCGCGCGTTTTCACCACAGCAAGATCAACTCGAAACTGCCCCATACGGCGACCCAGGTGAAGTGGCACCAGGACTTCCTGTTCACGCCCCACAGCAACGACGATATCGTCACCGCCTTGCTGATGGTCAGCGAAGTGACCCCGGAAAACGGCCCGCTGAACGTGATTCCCGGAAGCCACAAAGGCCCGCTGTGGTCGCACTGGCAGCACCAGCGTTTTACCGGCTCGGTGGACGACGCGGTCGTCGAAGAACACTGCCAGCAACCGGTGGCCTGCTACGGCCCCGCGGGCTCCGTGTGCTTCATGCACACCCGCCTTTTGCATGCTTCCAGCCCTAACGAGACCGAACTGCCGCGCACCCTTTTCATCAGCGTATACGCCGCTGAAGACGCGCTGCCATTTGGCGAAAACCCATTGCCCAGCGCACATGCCGGCCTGCTGGTGGCCGGTGAAGAAAGCGGCTTGGTGCGTTCCACCGAAAACCACGTGCGCTTACCGCAAAAGCCCCGTGGCGCCTCGTTCTTCGTGCAACAGGCGGGACAAGATTCAGCCACTGCCTAACCCCCCTAAACCTTGCAGGTAATCACCATGACAGCGTTTCGTAAAAGTGTTCGTCCCCTTGCCGTGTGCCTGCTGGGCGCAGCGGTTGCGATGACTTCGTTGGCGGCTTCGGCGTTCCAGCAGGACGGCAAGATCATCGCCGGTTCCGACGTAACGTTCTTCCCGTATGAGTACATGGATAACAACAAGCCCGCAGGCTTTGACATCGAGTTCATGGACGGCCTGGGCAAGGTCATGGGCCGCAAGGTCGAGACCCTCGACACGCGCTTCCCCAACCTGATCACCGGCTTGCAAGCGGGGCGTTTCGATGTGACCAACTCGTCGATGTACATCACGGCGGAGCGGGTCAAGGTCATCGACATGATCCCTTACCTCAAGAGCGGCGAGTCGATCCTGACCCTCAAGGACAGCAGCTTCAAGCCCAAGACCCCGGAAGAGTTCTGCGGCCACAAGATCGGCTCGATGGGCGCCACGTCGTGGCTGGCGCAGATGAACAAGCTGTCGGCCGAGTACTGCGTGGGCAAGGGCTTGAAGCCGATCCAGATCAGCGAATACAGCACCGACCCGCAAACCACCCAGGCCCTGCTGGCCCACGCGGTTGAAGCGCAGATCACCGACGCCGCCGTGGCCCGTGGCGTGATCGACAAGCTCGGCAGCCGCGTGGTGATTTCCTCCGACACGCTGATCTACCCGGTGCTGAACGGCTTCGGCGTTAAGAAGGGCAATGACACGGTAAAGAAGGCCTTGCTCGACGGCCTGGAAAAATACCGCGCCACGCCTGAGTACGCCGCCTTGCTCAAGAAGTACAACTTCGAAGCGCCGACCGATGCCGACATCGCGGCATTGATGCCGAAGTAAACCCATCAGCGTGTGCCGCATTCGCGTGCGGCCGCGCCCTGCGGAGACCGATTCATGGCGTTATCCCACGAAGACCAGACGCGCATCGACCTGGCGGCGACCTTTCGCATCATCGCGCACCTGGGCATGCATGAGGCGGTGGCCAATCACTTCAGCGCTGCCGTGTCGGCCGATGGCAAACAGTTTTTGCTCAACCCGAAGTGGAAGCATTTCTCGAGTATCCGCGCGAGTGATTTGCTGCTGTTGAACGCCGACGATGCGTCCTGTGCCGATCACCCGAATGTGGACGCCACCGCCTGGTCAATCCACGGGCAGATCCATCGGCTGCTGCCGCAAACCCGCGCGGTGCTGCATTTACACCCGGTCTGCACCACCGCTGTGGCATGCCTGGCCAAGCCGCATATCCCGCCGATCGACCAGAACACCGCGCGCTATTTCAACCGCGTGGCGGTGGACGAACTGTACGGCGGCATGGCTGACACCGAGGCCGAAGGCGCGCGCCTGGCGGGGTTACTGGATGGCAAGAGTCGGCTGCTGATGGGCAACCACGGCGTGATGGTGACGGCGGGTTCCATCGGCGAAGCCTTTGACGATATCTGGACCCTGGAACGCGCCTGCCAGATCCTCGTTACCGCCTGGTCCACCGGGCAGCCGTTGCGGGTGTTATCGGATGAAGTGGCGGAAAAAACCGCGCGCGGCTGGGAAGGCATTGCCGATTTCTCGCGGCAGCACTTTGAAGAAATGAAGCAGTTGATGATCGACGCAGACCCTTCCGTGCTCGACTGAGGACTCCACATGACGTTTTCCGTTGTCGCCCGCTGCGCCGAGACAGGCCAGTTGGGCATCGCCATCAGCTCATCGAGCATTGCCGTGGGCGCGCGTTGCCCGTGGCTGCGGCCCGGCGTGGGGGCGGTGGCGTCGCAGAACATCACCTTGCCGAGCCTGGGGCCGCAGGTGCTGGACCTGTTGGAACAGGGGGTGGCGCCGAGTGAGGCGCTGGCCGCGTTGGCTGGGCAGGATCACAGTGAGTACCGCCAGGTCACGGTGATTGATAGCCAAGGCCGCACCGCGCATTTCAGCGGCGCGCAGACCCTGGGCATGCACCATGCGGTGAGTGGCGAGCAGTGTGTGGCGGCGGGGAATATGCTCGCCGATCCTGCGGTGATCGACGCCATGGTGGCGGCTTTCGAACAGGCCTCCGGGCCTCTGGCCGCCCGCCTTCTGGCGGCGATGCACGCCGGTGTGGCAGGCGGTGGTGAAGCGGGGCCGGTGCATTCGGCGGCACTGGTGGTGGTGGATGACCTCTTGTGGCCCATCGTCAACCTGCGCGTGGACTGGGCCGATGAAGACCCCATCGGCGCCCTCGACCAGCTCTGGCAGGCTTATCGCGGGCAGTTGCAGGCCTACATCGATCGCGCCATCAACCCCCAGATCGCACCCGGCTACGCCGTGCCGGGAGACGACCGATGAACAGCCGCGACCTGCTGGCGCAACTGGTGCGTTTTGACACCACCAGCCGCGAATCCAACCTGGCCTTGATTGACTTTGTGCGCACGTATTTGCAGGACCACGGCGTGGCCTGCGAGCTGGTGTACAACGAACACAAGAGCAAGGCCAATCTGCTCGCGACTATCGGCCCGGCAGAAGTGCCCGGCATTGTGTTGTCCGGGCATACCGACGTAGTGCCGGTGGATGGGCAGCGCTGGAGCGTGGCGCCGTTTGACCTTACCGAGCAAGACGGCAAGTTGTACGGCCGTGGCACGGCAGACATGAAGGGTTATATCGCCTGTGTGCTGGCGTGTGTGCCGGCCCTGGTGAAGGCTTCGCTGCGTATGCCGGTGCACATTGCGCTGTCGTATGACGAAGAAGTCGGCTGCCTGGGTGTGCGTTCGCTGATCGAGCGATTCCATGGGCAGCCGGTCAAACCGCTGCTGTGCGTGATCGGCGAACCCACCGAACTCAAGCCGGTACTCGGCCACAAGGGCAAGCTGGCAATGCGTTGCCACGTGCACGGCGCGGCGTGCCATTCGGCCTATGCGCCGGCGGGGGTGAATGCCATTGAATACGCCGCGCGCTTGATCAGCGAACTGGTGCGGCTCGGTGAAGCGCTGAAGGCACCGCAGCATCTGGATCAGCGTTTCGATCCGGCATTTTCCACGGTGCAGACCGGCTTGATCAACGGCGGCAAGGCACTGAACATCGTCCCGCAGGACTGCAGTTTCGACTTCGAAGTGCGCGCCTTGCCAACCCAGGATCCCTGGCAGGTTGCCCGGCAATTACAGACATACGCCGAGCAAACCCTGCTGCCGGCGATGCGGGCGGTGAGTGGGCAATCGGTGATCAGTCTCAGCGAGTTGTCCAGCTATCCAGGTTTGGCCACGTCGCTGGAAAGCCAGGCCGCCGAGTGGGTGGCACAGTTCTGCGGCTCGCGGGAGTTCGGCACCGTGGCTTTTGGCACTGAAGGTGGGCTGTTCGACCAGGCCGGCATTCCCACGGTGGTGTGCGGGCCGGGCAGCATGGAGCAGGGGCACAAGCCGGACGAGTTCATCAGCGTGGCGCAATTGCAGGCCTGTGACCGGATGCTGGCGCGGGTGCTGGGGTTTGTGAGCGACTAGCCTCTGCGGCGAGCGGGGCAAGTTATGGCCTTTATACTTTCGCTACACCTACCCGCCACTGCGCAGGCGGCAGGATCCCATTCACCAGGTAATTCCCCACAATCCGCGATTTGTACACGCGCGGGTTGTGGTTCGCCAGGGTCCGCGCGTTTCGCCACAGCCGGTCCAGCGCCTTGTTGCTGGCCGTGGCACTGGCGCCCAGTGCATCGAACAGCGCCGTGGTGGCCGCCAGTGTCGCATCCACCACTGGGTTCACTGCCAGGCACACTTCCAATTCAGCCAGCGCAACCTGCGGATCGTCATCGTGCAACGGCTGGTCATGGGCGATCACATACCGCGCGGTGTGCTCCAGCCGTTGCGCCGCTTGCTGGGCGATGGCTTGCGCAGCGTAGGCCTGGCTGGCGACTTCACCGATCACTTGCAGCAGTTGCACGTCCTGGCCGGCGGTGTCGGCATTGCCGGTGGTGAAGGTGCGCGCGCGCTGGCTGAGTTCCTCGGCACCGCTGAGGGCGGCGCGGCGGGCGATGCCAGCGAGGGTGCTGAGGTGGTAGAGCTGGAAGAACGACTGGCCGTGGCCAAAGCGTTGTTGGGTGAGGCGTACCTCGTCGTCCACCACGGGCGCGTTGTCGAAGATGCAGGTGCCGCTGGCGGTGAGGCGTTGGCCGAAGCCGTTCCAGTCATCGACGATCTGCACGCCGGGCGCCTTGAGGTCGACGACTACGCTGTAGATCGTGCCGTCTTCGCCCGTCGCGATGGTGTTGATCAGGTCGCTGTAGAGCGCGCCGGTGGTGTAGAACTTTCTGCCGCTGATGCGCAAGGCGCCGGCTTCGTCACGGTGCAGGCGGGTTTCGAAATCGCCACGGGTCTGGTTGCCGACTTCGGTGCTGCCGGGGGAGAGCAGGGCGCCCTGGCCGAGCCGGTCCAGCCACTTGGCGCGCCAATCCAAGTCCTTGGCGCTGAGTACGTCCTCGCAGAAACCGAAGTGCCCGCGCAGGGCCTGGGTGATGTTGGAGTCGGCGGCGGACAGCTCTGTGAGCAGCGCCAGCAACTCGACCAACGTTGCATCCTGGCCGCCATAACTGGCCGGCAGGCGCCAGCGCGGCAGGCCCAAGGCGTTCAGTTGCTGGATCACGGTGGCGAGGCTGCCACGTGTCTGATCCGACACCGCCGCCTGCGCGAGAATCTGCGCAAAGAGCGGGCGAAACGGTGCGGCCAGTTGTTCGTAACGGGCAGTGGGCGGTGCGCCCCAGATGTTCAAAGCGGGAATCGACATGCAATGGACCTTGCAGAAAATGGTTCAGGTGCTGGGGTCCAGTGGTCTGGTGAGCTCACCCTAACTCAGGCGCGGCGAAGTTTTTAATACGAAAAGCAGCTAGCGACCTGTACGACGGTTCTATCGATAGTGCCCAACAGTATTAAACCCCGCGCTTTTATTGCGTTAGCTTCTACGACAAATGACCAGACTGCACGCCCACAGATGGTTGAACCTACCCTCCAACCCTGTGGGATTTTCCATGATCAACCGTCGAACACTGCTGTCCTTGTTGGGCCTGGCCTCTCTTGCGCTGTATGGGCCGTCGGCCAGCGCCGCCGAACCGCTGACCCTTACCGTGGGTGACCAGTTCTTCTCCAACCGCATCGTGCTGGAGCTGTCGGGCGAGCTGAAAGACTTGCCCTACAAAATCGACTTCAAGCGCTTCAACACCGGCTCGCCGGTGGCCTCGGCCGTGGCCAGCGGCGCGCTGGACGTAGGCATCGTCGGCGACACCCCGGTGATCAGCCTGGCCGCCAATGGCGCGCCGGTCAAAGTCGTCGCCAGCACCCAGACCAGCCTCGACGGCGTGGGCATCGTGGCGCGCAAGGGCATTCAGTCGGTGGCCGACCTCAAAGGCAAGACCGTCGCCATCTGGAACGGCTCATGGAGCCAGCAACTGGCGTACAAGGCGCTGGATGAAGCCGGTGTGCCGCGCAGCAGCGTCCACTTCAAATACCTGCTGCCGGCCGAGGCCAGCCTGGCACTGACCCAGGGCGACATCGACGCCTTCGGCACCTGGGAACCCTACGTGTCGCTGCAGGAAAAAGAAGGCAGCACCCTGATCCGCAACGCCAAGGGCCTGATGAGCGCACCGACCTATATCGTCGCCTACGAGCCGGCCCTGGCACAGAAAAGCGCGATCATCAAGGACTTCATTGCTCGCCTGACCCGCGCCCGGGTGTGGAGCAACACGCACGTGGATGAGTACGCCGAAGCCTGGTCCAAGGCCAACCAATCGGCGCCGGAAATTGCCAAAGTGTGGTTCAAGCGCGACGCGATCAAGGTGCTGCCGATCTCGCCGACGATCATCAGCGAGGCCCAGGCCACGGCGGATTTTCTGGTGGATGCGCAGATGTTGAAGCAGCGGTATGACGTGGCGCCGTTGTTTGATCGGGTGCTTTAAACGCAGGGGAAATAAGCGCTCACAGTATCCACGGGCTGTTTGTACAGGTGCTGAACTAGGATTTTTGATTCCGGCGCTCACCGGAAACAAAATTCCACTGGCATCGACAAGGAGTAGCCAGTAGGCTACAAGTGATACTGTGACTAATTCAATCGGCAGGACGCCGGAGTTTGATACATGGCTCGACGGTATGCGGGATATTTGGGGGAAAACGGCGATTCTGGCTCGCTTGGACCGGGCGGAGGAAAACAATTTTGGGGATTGTGAATCCGTAGGTGACGGCCTGAGTGAGATGCGTGTGTTTGTCGGGCCCGGCTACAGGATGTATTTCGTGCGTACGGGAATCACCGCTTACCTGATGCTGTGGGGGAGCGATAAAACCGACCAGAAAAGAGGAATCAAGCGGGCTAAAGAGATTCTTGATGCCCTGAGAGGTAGATGAAATGAGCGAATCGAAATTCAAACCCGAGGACATGCCGATCCTCGATCTGGATACGTCCGGCACTAGCATCTATGAAGCGTCGCGCTTCCTCGACAGTCCGCAAACCATCAGTGCGTATCTGGCGCAGAGCATGACGTCTCAAGACCCGCAGGTACTGATGAAGGCGCTTGCCGAGGTTGCCAAGGCCCAAGGTGTGAACAAGGTGGCTGAAGCGGCTGGGGTGAATCGGGAGAGCCTGTATAAAACCTTGAAGGGGGGCTCGAAGACGCGCTATGAAACGATCCAGAAGCTGATGCTGGCGTTAGGGGTTGAGTTGACTGTGCGGCCGATTGCAGGAGCGAGCAAGCCCGCCCCTACAAAAATCTGAATCAGCGCACCAGGCACGGCTGCTTGTTGTTGAAGCGCCACCCCGGAATCAAAAACTGCATCGCCACGCTGTCATCCCGCGCGCCAAGCCCCATGCCTTTGTACACCTCATGGGCCTTGGCGACCGCATCCATGTCGATCTCCACTCCCAAGCCTGGCTTGCTCGGCACTTTTACATAACCCCCTTCGATTTTCAGCGGCGCCTTGGTCAGGTGCTGGCCGTCCTGCCAGATCCAGTGGGTGTCGATGGCGGTGATGTCGCCCGGGGCTGCGGCGGCGACCTGGGTGAACATCGCCAGGGAAATGTCGAAGTGGTTGTTGGAGTGCGAGCCCCAGGTCAGGCCCCATTCATGGCACATCTGCGCAACGCGTACCGAGCCCTGCATCGTCCAGAAGTGTGGGTCGGCGAGGGGGATGTCCACCGATTGCAGCTGGATCGCGTGGCCCATTTCGCGCCAGTCGGTGGCGATCATGTTGGTGGCGGTTTTCAGGCCGGTGGCACGGCGGAATTCAGCCATGACTTCGCGGCCCGAGTAGCCGTTTTCGGCGCCGCAGGGGTCTTCGGCGTAGGCGAGTACGTGGTGCTGGTCGCGGCACAGGCGGATGGCTTCTTTCAATGACCAGGCGCCGTTCGGGTCGAGGGTGATACGCGCATCCGGGAAGCGTTCGGCCAGGGCGGTGACGGCTTCGATTTCTTCGTCGCCGCTCAATACGCCGCCTTTTAGCTTGAAGTCATTGAAACCGTACTTGGCTTTGGCGGCTTCGGCCAGGCGCACCACGGCGTCGGCCGTCAGGGCGGTTTCGTGACGTAGACGGAACCACTCATCATCGCTTTCGGCGTCGTTGCGGTAGGCCAGGTCGGTGGCACTGCGATCGCCGACATAAAACAGATAACCGAGCATTTTTACCGCGTCGCGTTGCTGCCCTTCACCGAGCAAGGCGGCCACCGGGACTTCGAGGAATTGACCGAGCAGGTCGAGCAGCGCGGCTTCCATGGCGGTGACGGCATGGATGGTGATGCGCAGGTCGAAGGTCTGCAAGCCACGGCCGGCGGCATCGCGGGAGGCAAAGGTGCTGCGCATCTGGTTGAGGATGCGCTGGTACTGGCCGATGGGTTGGCCGATCACCAGGCTGCGGGCGTCTTCCAGGGTTTCGCGGATGCGTTCGCCGCCGGGCACTTCACCCACGCCGGTGTTGCCGGAGCTGTCCTTGAGGATGACGATATTGCGTGTGAAGTACGGGCCGTGGGCGCCGCTGAGGTTGAGCAACATGCTGTCGTGGCCGGCGACGGGGATGACCTGGAAGTGAGTAACGACGGGCGTAGTCATGGCAAGTTCCTGAATAGTCTTAAAGAGGTTTGCTGAGGGCGGCGCGGGTGGGCACGGCGCTCGGTGAAGCCAGCGCGGCAGAGGGCGCGGTCTTGGCGAAAAACACCAGGATCGCGGCGAGCACCGACGTGCCGGCCAGGCCATAGAGGCCGCCCTGGATCGAGCCGGTGGTCTGTTCCAGGAAGCCGAAGGTGGTGGGCGCAACGAAGCCGCCCAGGTTGCCGATAGAATTGATCAACGCGATCACGGCGGCGGCGATACGCACATCCAGGTAACCCTGGGGAATCGGCCAGAACAGCGACGATGCCGACTTGAAGCCGATGGCCGCAAAACAGATCGCCACAAAGGCAAAGATCGGCCCGCCGGTGGTGGACATGAACATGCCCGCTGCCGCAATCAACAGCGCTGCCGCCACCCAGGCCTGCTGGAACTTGAACTTGCCCGACAACGAGGCGAAGGCGTACATGGCGATGATCGAGATCAGCCAGGGGATCGAGTTGAAGAAACCGACCTGCACATCACTGAGGTCCCCCATCTTCTTGATGATGCTCGGCAGCCAGAAGGTGGCGGCGTAGATCGTCAGTTGGATGCAGAAATACAGCGCGCAGAACAGCAGGATCTGGCGGTCCTTGAGCAGCTTGCCGAGGGTCGGCTTGACGCTGGTGAGGGCCTCGCGGTCGCGCTGTTCTTGGTCGATGGCGTTGACCAGCGCGTCCTGTTCTTCGCGGGTCATCCATTTTGCGTCGTGAGGTTTGGAGTCCAGCCAGAACCATACAAAGAAGCCAATCACCACCGAAGCCAAGCCTTCAATGGCGAACATCCATTGCCAGCCGTGGAAGCCAAAGCCCTCGATCTGCAACAGCACGCCTGACAGCGGGCCGGAAATCAGTGACGCAACCGCCGAGCCACTCAAGAAGATCGCGATGGCTTTACCGCGCTCCACGCCGGGCAGCCAGCGCGTGAAGTAGTAGATCACCCCAGGAAAGAAGCCGGCCTCGGCCACGCCCAGCAGGAAGCGCAGGATGTAGAAGTGGGTTTCGTTCTGGATGAACGCCATCAGCGTGGCGACAATGCCCCAAGTGAACATGATGCGGGTCAGCCAGATACGCGCGCCGACCTTTTGCAGCAGCATGTTGGAGGGTACTTCGAACAGGGCATAGCCGATGAAGAACAACCCGGCGCCGAAGCCATAGGCGGCTGCGCCGATGCCCAGGTCATGCTCCATGTGCGTGCGCACAAAGCCGATATTGACTCGGTCGATGTAGTTGAGGATGAACATGATCACGAACAGTGGGAGCACATGGCGCTTCACTTTGCTCACGGCGCGCGCGAGGACGGGATCACTTTCGGGTGCGGCAGATACATGGATTGAATGGGTCACAATTCAAAACTTCCCCTGATTATTTTTATGCGGGTTTGCGTGTCTTGTTGATAGACATCATACAAGTTGTTTTTTTCAGATCGCAATGGGGGTGATGATGTTTTTGTGTTTATAAGCAGGTTTATTGAGCATTTATTAGGTTCTAAGGGGTGTTCGAGGCTGGATGCTTGCGAAGGTCGGCAAGGCGATTGATATTGGTTGTCATACAAGTTGAGGTCTTCTGCTTCACACGACATCCTGTGTAGGAGCGAGCTTGCTCGCGAAAAACGTCAACGATAACGCGGGCACCCAGGATGAACGCGGCGTGCTCAGGTTTTTCGCGAGCAAGCTCGCTCCTACAGGGTGTTAAGCTCGCACCCGCTAACTCTGTGGATTCGTCACTATGCCCATTGAACATGGACCCGCTGTCCGTAAACGCTCCACCAACCTGGCCCAGGGCGTGGTCGATGCGCTGACCCAGCGCATCCTGCTCGGCCAGTTGAAACCCGGCGAAAAACTGCCGTCGGAATCCACCATCGTGCTTGAACACGGCGTGAGCCGAACCGTCGTGCGCGAAGCGATCTCCAAGTTGCAGGCGTCGGGACTGGTCGAGACCCGCCACGGCATAGGCACCTTTGTGCTGGCGCAACAGGCGCAGCAGGGCTTGCGCCTGCATGTGGACACGGTCGCCAGCGTGCGCAACATGCTCGAACTGCGCCTGGGTCTGGAAGTGCAAGCCGTCGCACTGGCCGCCGTGCGCCGCACCGACCAACAACTGGCCCACATGCGCCAGGCACTCGACGACTACCAGGCCTCCCTGGCCAACAACGACAGTTGCGTGGAGGAAGACAAACGCTTTCACCAACTGATCGCCGAGGCCACCGGCAATACTTTCTTCAGCGAAATCATGCTGCACCTGGGCAATGCGATGATCCCGCGCACCCAGGTTAAAGGCGATGAACGTGGCGGCGCCGACTTTGCCAAGCTCGGCCAGTTGGCCAACCTGGAACATGAAGCGATCTTCAACGCGATCAAACGCCAGGACCCGGACGCCGCCCGCGCCGCCATGGTGTTGCACCTGACCAACAGCCGGGACCGTTTTTCGGGGGAGCAGGGGCGTTGAACGAACACACCTTATCCCTGCGCCTGGAGCGCGTCGCCGCCAACGTACCGACGGGCGCGCGCCTGGCCGATATCGGCTCCGATCACGGTTATTTGCCGGTGGCATTGATGCGCCGTGGCCTGATCACGGCGGCAGTGGCGGGGGAGGTCGCGACCACGCCCTTTCATGCGGCACAACGGACCGTGCGCGACAACGGCCTGGAGCAACAGATCACCGTGCGTCTGGCTGATGGTTTGGCGGCCATGAAGCCCGATGACGGCATCACCGCGATCAGCATCTGCGGCATGGGCGGCGAGACGATTCGTGACATTCTCGAAAGCGGCAAGCGGCACCTGAGTGGCCAGGAACGATTGATCCTGCAACCCAATGGTGGCGAGCAACCGCTGCGCCAATGGCTGATGGACAACGGTTACTCGATCCTCAGTGAAGAGCTGCTGCGGGAGAACCGCTTCTACTACGAAATCATCGTCGCTGAGCGCGCAGAGGCGGTGGTTTACACCGCTGAACAACTGTACTTTGGCCCGCTGCAAATGCAGGCGCGCAGCCCAGTGTTCATCGCCAAGTGGCAACGTATGCTGCGCCAAAAACACAAGACCCTGGCCAGCTTCGAGCACGCTCGGCAAGCGGTGCCGGAAGAGAAGCGAAAAGAGATCGCGCAGCAGGCCAGATGGATTACCGCACTACTGGCCTGATACCCCTTCACTCAAACCTGATGACCTAGGACACCCACCATGGCCGACGCCACCGACACCACCTTCTACGACCGCGCCGACGCGCACATCGAATTGTCGAACGAGCAGCTACAGGCTCACGAAAACCTCGGCCAGGTCAGCGCCTCGATGATGTTCGGCACCACGCGTTTCAATGCCTGGGCCAGCGCACGCAACTTCAAGTCCGGCGCGGAAATGGCCGATGCGCGGGAGGCGATGTTGAAGTATTTCTGTGACCAGTACCGGATGATGCTGGAGGACAACCTGGACGATCACATCAATAATTTCAGCCGGTACATGCAGGCTAAGTAGGCTGTCGTGGACTGCTTCCTAGAACCGTTCGAGGAAGTCGCTTGTTCAGGCATCAAGGCGCGAAATCTGACGGACCCAGGTTGAAGGGTTGCTCAGGGATCGGCGGGTTGATCGGTGCTTGTGCCTTCGGGCTGATCAGGTTGGTGTATTCCTCAATGATGCGGTTGATCGCCTCGGGCGGTTCGCACGCCTTGAACTCGATGCGGATCTGGACTTCATCCGGGTCACGGTCCTGGCCTTCGCGTTTGGAGTTGCCGAAGGTCACGAAAAACTTTTCGCTGTGCAGGTCTCCGTTTTCCAGGTCATGGTTGGCTTTCTGCACTTCGCTGGAGTGCATCTTCACCGATAGCTCCACGTCCATCTTTTGCAGTGCCAGGCCCTTGGGGGCTACCAACGCAATCAGCGGCACGCTGATGGTGTGGCTTTCGGTCAGGGCGATTTCGACCATTTTGGCTTTCATCGGGGTGCCGAGGTCTTCAGTGTTGTAATCGAAGAACTGGTCGAACAAGGTGATGTATTGCTGGGCGATCAGGTTGTGCGTGGCCGCCGCTGCCTGGTGCAACCCCCGGGTAATGTGGCTCAAGTCGCTGGCCGACATGGGTTCCTTGGGGCGTGAAAAGAGTGCCATGGTGATCTCCTTAAGTCGTGAGAGGGTTGCCCCGCCTGAGTGGCGGGCGGGGCGAGGTGGGCCATTTTTTGTTACGCGGCTTTGCCGTCGGACTTCGCGTCAGGCATAGGCAGCACGCCGGTGGTTGGCAGGGTATCGGCGCTGGTTGGGGCGGCTGATGGGAGGATGATCGGTTTGGTGGCGGCCTCGGTGAGGAAGTCGATGACGCGCATCAAGGCTTCCGGTGGGTCCTGTCGAACGATCTTTGTGTGGATGGCGTAACGGGCGCGAGTGTCGGTCTTGCGCGTTTGTGACGACTTGTGACTGGCAGCGCCTTTGGCCGTGACCGTGAACGGGCCCCAACCCATCTTGGCTTCGAAGCTGCCGGAGACATCGCTGGAACTGGTGTCTTCAGCCATCTGGCTGATGGTCAGTTCGAAGTCGATGGTCCCTTCTTCGATGGTGATGTTCGGGTGACTGATGGCCGCCAGCAGCGGAATGCGCATGGTCTTGTTGACCGTGCCCTTGAAGACCCCCTTGTCGTCGACCAGGGTTTCGTCATAGTCGAACTGCACCGAGACGGCTTTGCCGTCCTGGATGCACACGCCCATGATGAAGTCCGCATACGCTTTGCTCGCGGCGACCTGAGCCTGGATCATTGCCATCAGCGGACCGCTGATCATCTTGTCCAGAGGCAGTGCGGCAATCACGCCGCCAATAAGCCCTTTATCAATTGGATCTGGCATTTTTAATTTCCTTATCGAGAGTGCGCGAAAGTGCGCAACTTCAATCTATCCATGGCGCAACGGTTGATTCAGTAGGAAGTTATTACCGATGAAAGCAAACTTCCTGGCGCCGGATATTGGCTATTTGCCGCAGACTCAGGCCGTACTTCTCGGCCAATACGCTGCGCGAAATACCATCGGAAATACCGGTCTGGATATTCTGGTTTCGTATCTGGCGAAAGAAATGATCGGACTTCGGAATCTCCAGCGAGATACCCGCAAAGGCATCTATCAGGGCTTGCAGTGATTCTGGCGAGAGGACCAGTGCCAGTGAGGTGCGTTGAGAATGTTTGGGAATGTATTTCGGGCGTCCGCCATACACGCACGTCAGCCGAAAAGCGCTTTCAAGTCCGACGCAGGCAATCAGCACCTGAAGTGAGTGAGGGAGTTGCCGTACATCAATGAGTTCCAGATCTTTCTGTTCCATCGGTAATACCTCCTTGGGGTGCGAAGCTGCTCAGAGCTTGGAAGGTACGTATGCCGATAAGCAGTAGGAAACTTTACCTATGAGAGTAGGGAACTTTTACCTTCTGATACTGTTGCGGTGAGGGTGATGGACTGCGGTTTCCTAAAACCCAAAGGAAACTCACCATGAACGAGAAATCACCCCAGAAAGAAAGTGCCGTTGATATGGCGTTTATCGGCAAGCAGGAAGGTGCGTCGATAACCAGGGGCTATGTGCCCTTGGCGGATAAAAGCCAGAGCGGCGTGACTATCGCGACCGGCTTTGACATCGGTCAGCAGAGCAACCTGGATATGCTGCGCGCAGATCTGCGTGATCGCCTCGCGCCTTACCTGCACCTCAAAGGCGCAGACGCGAAGGCGTTCCTTCAGAAGCATCCGCTGGAGATTAGTGTGGCCGATGCGAAGGCGATCGACGACGCCTACGAGGCTCAGTTCATTCACACGCTGATGACCAAGTACGATAAGGCGACATCACTTCTTTTCGCCAAGTTGCCCACCGAGAGGGTTATCCCTTTTGCCGACTTGCCTGCCGGAGTGCAGACGGCCATCGCCTCGGTCGCTTTCCAGTACGGAGACCTGGCGACCCGCACGCCAATATTCTGGGGGCAAGTGACGCAGCGCAAATGGGCGGATGCTATCGCTACCCTGGAAGACTTTCATGACAGTTACCACGACCGTCGCAAAGCGGAGGCGGCGTTGATGAGGGCTGACAAGCCCGCCGATGACCGATCAAACAGTTGAAGGACAGCCGCCTGCTAATTTAGCCAGGCGGCTTTTTTTGGGTTACGGGCAAGGTCGGGCCAGCAGCAGACTGACGCTGCCCATGCCGCTTGCGTCTTCAGCGTCGGTGCCTTCAGGCAGGCTGCGCCAATCGACATCGACGCAGATCGCGGTGACAGCAATGCCGCGCTCTATACCGACCTTATCGCCGAACTCATAACGATACGTTGCCAGGCTGGTTTTATACGCCGTGACACTGGTGGCGTTGGCCAGCGTGTGCACGATCTTCTCGCCTGCTTTACTCGAGGGCGGTGTGAAGTGCGTGGTATGAGCCGGGTTGAAGTAGTGGGCCAGACGCGTGGCATGCCACAAACGTTGCCACTGATGTTTGGCTGCATGGGCACTCAAGGTCACGGCGTACTCCATGAGTAGGTGAGGTTCGGCTTCCTCAGTATTCAGTGCGTAAGCAGAGGGTGCCAGTGAGCACGCCATTGCGAGCGAGAAGGCACGTAGTAATCGACGATCCATGGTCAACTCCTGATAGAGCGGGTGATGAAAAAAGCCTGTTCGATAACAGGCTTTTTCGAGTGCTGCGATCGCAACTCAGTAGGTGTGTTCCACCAAGTATTCCCAGTTGTCGGCGTTGGTCAGGACGGTGTGCAGGTTGCCGTCGCCTTGCTCGGCTTGTTGCACCAGTCGCAGGCAGGCCTCCTGGCCGTAGGCGTGGTCGTCGGTGCCCAGCACATCGTTGAAATGGCTGGTTTCGTGGATCAACGTGCCAGCGCGCGAGTCGTTGCCATAGGTCGGGGCGGTGAAGAATGCCCCTCCCAGCGTAATGTGATGTCCCGCGTCGTTGGGGTGGACCTCCGCATACCAATCTGCATTGGGTTCGCAGTTGACCTGCCCTTCATGAATGTTTTGCAGTGCCTGAAAAATTCGGTCCAGGCGTTGAGCCAAGACTTGCAGGTTTCCAGGTTGCTGGACGCCCATCCACACCCTAGCGACATCGGCATTGCCGCCGTTCAGGTGATGGATGGTGAATTCCAGTGAGCGCAACGCGGCATAGCGAGCTGCACGGAAAGTTCTGCGTTCGGAGCTGTTAAGTGCACGTGCCATGATGAATCTCCAGTGGTATTAGGAGATTTCAGTGTGAGCGGGAGGAAAAGTGCTCATCAGCAGGAAGTAATTCCGCTGTTCCTACGCACTGCGCCATTAGTTACAGCTATCCCTTCGCCACTGAGTGCTTTTGCCCCATTTTCGAGCACGGCACGTGCACGCTCAGTGGGCGCGCCCGTCTGTCTCCAGCCCTTCTATCAACGGCCCGTATCTTGCTTGAGCCAAGCTAATCAATGACATGGCATTTTGCCGTCAGTCATTTCAAAGCTTCACCCAGCGGTGCACCGCGTGGGTCGTTTTTGGGGAGTGGTCGGACATGCACAGCCTTTTGTCACCGGGTATTCGCCTGCTGGGGCGTTTCGGCTTCGCGCGCAAGTTCCAGATCCTGTTCTTCCTGTTCATGCTGCCCCTGGCGGGTAGCCTGTGGATGATCGGCTCGGACTATCGCGACAAACTGACCGTGATTTCCAGCGAGCAGTCCGGGGTTCGGCAACTGCTGGCCCTGGATGCGCTGGATGGCCAACTGACGGCCCAACGTAACCTGGCGGCGCGTTGGAAAGCCGCAGACATTCTGCACGCGCCGACCCCGGCGGCGAAGGCGGCGATGGACAAGGTGGATGCCAATTTCCCGGTGATCCTGCAAAGCCTGCAAGCCCTGGGCGATTCGCTCAAAGCCCAGAACGCCAGTGCCGATATCCTCGCGCGCTTCGAGGCGTTGCAGGCGACAGTCAAGGGCATGGACTCCCAATCCCTGCGCACGGTGGGCTGGTGGCCGGACGGTTACGACCGTTTCACCTCGGCCCTGACCGCGATGCAGACCCTTCGCGAGCAGATCACCCTCGACGCCGGGTTGATCCTCGACCCGTGGCTGGAAACCTACCTGCTGATGCAGATGTCCACCCAGCACACCCCCGACCTGATCGAGCGTATTGGCCGCATGGCCAGTGTCGGCCAGTCGTCCATCGCTTCGGGGCAGTTCACCCTGCAAAGCCGCTTGCAGATGCGTGACCTGCGCAGCCGCATCGGCGATGCGCGGGACCAATTGGTCAAGGCCGCGGCCTCGCTGAAGGCCAAGCAGTATGCCGGTCTGGAACCATGGACGGCGCAGTACGACAGCAGCCTGCAACGCCTGGACAACGAACTCAAAGTGCTCGACGACGGCGTATTCGGCGGCACCATCAAACTCGACACGGCGGCCTTTGAAACCAGTGTCGACGACATGCTCGACAGCCTGGGCGCGCTGCGTAGCCAATCGCTCAATTCGCTGGATGCGCGCCTGGGTCACTACCGTGATCGCTCACTGCAGAAGTTCGTCCCGGTGGCGGCGACCTTCAGCCTGTTGGCGTTGGCTGCGTTGTACCTGTTCATCTGCCTGCAAGCTTCGATCCGCCGCAGCGCCAGTGGCATCACCACCCTGGCCGAGTCGCTACGCGACGGCAACCTGTGCGTCGAGGTGGCGGTGGAAGGGCGCGACGAGCTCGCGGCCATCAGCACCGCGCTGAACGTGGCGGTGGTGCAGTTGCGCACCAGCCTGTTGGGGGTCAATCACGAGACGCAGCAACTGGGGGCGGCGGTGCTGACCCTCAATTCGCAATCGGGCAGCACCCTCACCGAAGTCGAAGACCAGCAACAGCAAATCAGCCAGATTGCCGCCGCCGCCACCCAATTGGCCGCGACGTCCCTGGGCGTCGCCAAGAGCTGCGAACAAGCCTCGGGCAGCGCCCAGCAGACCCGACGCATCGCCGAAGACAGCAGCCGCGACAGCCAGCGCACCACGGCCAGCATCCAGCAACTCAACCTGCGCCTGACCGACACCGCCGATGCGCTGGAGCAGGTCAGCCAGCAAGGCCAGCAGATTCAATCGGTGGTCGACACCATCCGTGGCATTGCCGAACAGACCAACCTGCTGGCGCTCAACGCCGCCATCGAAGCCGCCCGTGCCGGTGAGCAGGGCCGCGGGTTTGCCGTGGTGGCCGATGAAGTGCGCAGCTTGTCGCAACGCACCCAGGCGTCCACCGCGCAGATCGCTGGCACGGTAGACAGCCTGCGCGCCACGGTCAGCCAGGCGGTCACGTTGATGGGCGCCGCGTGTGAACAGGCCCTGACGGATGCTGAATCCGTCACCGGGCTGGGCACACGTTTGGGCGAGATTGCCGGTGCGGTGCAGCACGTGACCGACACCTTGGCGCAGATCGCCACCGCTGTTGAAGAGCAAGCGGCGACGGCGGATGAAGTGAGCGGCAATATCCAGCAAGTGGACCAGGCGGCAGGGCGTTTGCTTGACGGCGCACGGGCAGTGAACCGCGCGGCCGACACCTTGAGCAAGGGCAGCCAGGCATTGAGCGATAACACCGCGCGGTTTCGCCTGGGCTGAGCAGGTTTTTGTGGTCAGCAAACTTCCTATGGTGAGCCCGCTCCCCACAGGAAGCCCAATCACCACAACAAGCTCCCCCCACCACAGGAACCTTCGGCTTCTACAGGGCTCACTTACTAGGTCGCTCTGTTTCGTCGCCGAAAGGACTCCGCATGACTTCAGCCCCGCCAACAACCCTCCCGCACGGCCCCGTCACCCGCGAACTCAGCCTGCGCGCCGTCATCACCGGCAGTGTCCTCGGCATCCTGCTCACACCTTCCAATGTCTACGCCGGGTTGAAAATCGGTTGGTCGTTCAACATGTCGATCATCGCGCTGCTGATCGGCTACGCCATCTTTCAAGGCGTGGCCAAGCGTTCCACCGACCACCTGCCGTGGACCTTGCATGAAAGCAACATCAACCAGACCGTCGCCTCGGCCGCGGCTTCAATCATTTCCGGCGGACTGGTAGCGCCGATCCCGGCCTATACCTTGCTGACGGGCAACCAGTTGGACGCTATCCCCATGATTGCCTGGGTGTTCTCGGTGAGTTTCCTGGGCATCTGGATCGCCTGGTATCTACGGCCCTCGTTGCTGAATGACAAGGCGTTGAAATTCCCCGAGGGCATGGCCACCCTGGAGACCTTGCTGCACATCTACAACCATGGGCGCGAAGCCGCGACGCGCTTGAAGGTGCTGCTCAGCGCCGCGTTGCTCTCCGGGCTGGTCAAGTGGGTCGATACCTTTATGTGGGCCTTCCCGCGCTGGTCACCCAGCGCCCAGTTGGAGCGCCTGACCTTCACCGCCGACCCTTCGCTGTTGTTGGTGGGCTTTGGCGGCATCATCGGCATTCGCGTGGGGCTGACCCTGCTGCTCGGCGCCTTGCTCGCCTGGGGTGGCCTGGGTCCCTGGTTGTTGGCGCAACAGCTGGTGACGCTGCCGGCTGACAGCAGCGGCCCGCAGTTCGCCGCGTTGGTGGAGTGGTTATTGTGGCCGGGCGTAAGCCTGATGGTGTGTTCCACCTTGGCCTCGCTGACGATTCGTTTGTGGGCGTTGTACCGGTCAACCGACGCCAGCGGCGGTTCGACTTGGACAGTGCCCAAGCCGGGGCCGGCCGCCGGTTTTGTATTGTCGATCGTGCTGGTGGTGAGCCTGCAGGCAGCGCTATTTGGCATCAATCTCGGTATGGCGTTGCTCACCATTCCATTGGCGATCTGCCTCGCCGCCGTCGCCGCGCGCGTGGTGGGCGCCACCGGCATTCCGCCTATCGGCGCCATTGGGCAACTGTCCCAGCTGAGCTTCGGCATCGTCGCGCCGGGGCAGGTGCCGATCAACTTGATGAGCGCCAACACGGCCGGTGGTTCGGCCGGGCAGTGCACCGACTTGATGAATGATTTCAAGGTGGGCAAGGCCATTGGCGCCACGCCGCACAAGCAGGTGATCGCGCAGATCCTGGGGATTTTCATCGGCAGTATCGTTGGCGTCTTCGCCTACCTGGCGTTGATCCCGGATCCGCAAACCATGCTGCTCACCGAAGAGTGGCCGGCGCCGGCGGTCGCCACCTGGAAAGCCGTGGCGCAAACCCTTACCCACGGGTTGGATTCACTGTCCACCAGCATCCGCTGGGCAATTGCCATCGGCGGCTTGGTCGGTGTTCTGCTGGGTGTGGCGGACAGCCTCTTGCCTGCCCATCGCGCCCGCTTCCTCCCGAGTGCCGCCGCCCTGGGCCTGGCCTTTGTGCTGCCGGCCTCGGTTTCGCTGATGATGGCCCTGGGCGCCATACTGACCTGGCTGCTGAGCTGCCGCTGGCCGAGCCTCACCGAGCGCTTTGCGATTACCGCCGCCGCCGGCTTGATTGCGGGGGAGAGCATCACCGGCGTAGGCGCTTCGTTGTGGTCGATGATGGGCTGAAGCGTGGCTCGGCAGTTGCCGAGCCTGCCGCCATGGCCTCAGGCGATCTTCACATTCATGGTGATCCTGGCGGTAAACACCTTCACTTCGCCCTCATCAAAAATATCCACCGGCACGATCTTGTCCCCCGCGGTGGACCAATCAATGCCGCTGCCATCCGCCACGGCGCGGATGTTCGACTTGGCCTTCGCCAGGTACTCCACGGTCATGCCCTTCGGAATCCACTTGGCGCCTTGGGGGATCGACACGTCCGTCATCGTCCCACCGGCCAGCTCAGCGGCGTTGCACAGGGCGATGGCATGCACCGAGGCCAGGTGATTGGTGATTTCCTTGCGAAACGGCACGTTGACCACGGCATGCCCAGGACGCAGTTCGGCGATTTGGGGGCTGATGGTGCTGAAGTAGGGCGCCACCTGGCAGGCCATTTGGCTGAACGCTTCGGGGCCTGCGCTGTTGAACATGTTGAGAAAC
Source organism: Pseudomonas reactans (assembly GCF_013387025.1). Taxonomy (NCBI): domain Bacteria; kingdom Pseudomonadati; phylum Pseudomonadota; class Gammaproteobacteria; order Pseudomonadales; family Pseudomonadaceae; genus Pseudomonas; species Pseudomonas reactans. Next base: position 49,623 of record NZ_JACAQP010000008.1, read on the forward strand.
TGGCTCATGGATAATCCTCCTGATAATGATTACAGAATAATATTCTGTAACGGAACAATATTCCGTAAAATCCAGCCATGTCAAGCCATGCCTTCTCTGCGGGCGGCTGTACCTTTAGACTCCGTACATTTGGCGAGCCACTTCATGCATGCACCTGACCTGATCGAGCGCACCTTCCCGGGCCGGCGCAGCGACCTCAAGCGCAGCATCCTGCGCGAGGCCCTGGCCAGCTTTAACGACGTGGGTATTGAAGCGACGAATATCGAAACCATCCGCGCGCGGTGCGAGACCAGCGTGGGCGCGATCTACCATCATTTCGGCAACAAGGAAGGCATCGTCGCCGCGCTGTTTTTTGCCGCGCTGGAAGATCAGGCCGCCTTGCGGGAGCAACACCTCAAGCAGGCGCAAACCGCCCAGGCCGGCGTGGAAGCGCTGGTGCGCAGTTATGTGGAGTGGGTGGATGCGCAACCCGAATGGGCGCGCTTTATGTTCCAGAGCCGTTTCGCCGTGGCCAACGGCCCGCACAAGGATGAGCTGCTCACCCGCAACAAGCAGCGCAATGCACAGCTGACCGAGTGGATGAGCGATGAAGGCCGCCGTGAGGCGTTCAGCCATATCCCGGCAGAACTGCTGCTGTCGCTGATCATCGGCTCGGCCGAAAGCTATGCCCGTGCGTGGTTATCCGGCCGGGTCAAGCACAGCCCGAATCACTACGCCGCGTTGCTGGCACAGGCGGCGTGGGCCTCGATCAGCCAAACGCCTCCACAATAAACGCCTCCAGCGTCGCCTCTTCGAGGATCTCCATGGAGAAATGCCCGAAGCGCTTGGGCAGCCAGATAATGCGCCCCCCGGACGGCGATTGCAGGTTCTCGCGGGCCAGGGGTACGCCGTTTTCGTTCTCCGGCTGCACACCGGCGGCGATCAGTTCGTCATAAGCGATCTCGATGTCCGGCGTGGTGTAGCAGTGGCGGTAAATCATGCCTTCGCCGTGGGCGTCCAATAGCTCGCGCAGGTTGCCGGCGATCGGCTGGACCAGCATGAAGCGTTCTTGCCCCATCAACACCACGGCATAGCGCACATGCAGGCCGCCGCGCTCCCACACGAACGTCTTGGAGATGCGTGCCTTGAGAATGCGTGCGTAATAGGCACAGGCTTCTTCAAGGTTTTCGACCAGTATGTCGACGTGGCTGAATTTCAGATCCATGGTGTGCCTCCTCTCGAACCGATCCCCATGGTAACCACGGCGTCCGTCACGTGGAAAATAATTTGTCGGCACTCCCGAAGGCTGGCGTAGTCTGTTTCCAAGACATTCCTCTCGCCCTGCGGAGCCTTCAATGATCATCGTCCACCACCTCAACAACTCACGCTCGCAACGCATCCTGTGGCTGCTCGAAGAACTCGGCCTGCCCTATGAGATCAAGCGCTACCAACGCGACCCGAAAACCAACCTCGCGCCGCCGGAGCTCAAGGCGATCAACCCGCTCGGCAAATCCCCGGTGATCGAAGACGGCGGCCTGGTGCTGATCGAGTCCGCTGCCATCATCGACTACCTGATCCGCCGCCACGGTCAGGGCCGTCTGCAACCGGACCCTGCCAGCGCCACCTACGACCACTACGTGCAGTGGCTGCACTTTGCCGAAGGCTCGGCCATGTTGCCGTTGATGCTCAACCTCTACGTCGGCCGCCTGGGCGAGGCAGGCGCGCCGTTGCATTCGCGTATCGAATCGGAAGTTGCCAACTACCTCGGTTACCTGAACGACGTGCTCGCGGGCAAAGCCTACCTGCTTGGCGATGAGCTGAGCGGCGCGGACATCCAGATGAGTTTTATCGGTGAAATCGCCAGAGCCCAGGGCAAGTTGCAGGCCTACCCGAACCTGGCGGCGTGGGTGGAGAAATTCCAGGCGCGACCTGCGTATCGCAAGGCGGTGGAGCAGGGCGGGGCGTATGCGTTTGCCCAGTGATTAACGCTGCTGCAACGCCACCTTTAGCCCGAGGCCCATAAACAGCGTGCCGATGATTTTGCCTTCCCAGCGCCGCAGTTTGGACAGCCCCTTGATGCCTCGGCTCAAGGGGCGGATGGCGAGGGCGAGCAGGCTGGTGTACAGCGCACTGAGCACCGAGAAGATCAGGCCCAGCACCGCGAACTGAACCAGCGACGAGCCGGATTCCGGGTGGACGAATTGCGGTAGGAACGCCAGGAAGAAAATCGCAGTCTTCGGGTTGAGCACCTCGGCGCCCACCGCCTGGAAAAACGCCTGGCGCGGGGTGACGGCGGGCAAGGTCAGGCCCGCCTGTGTGCCGGTCTTGGCCATGAACGCGCGTACGCCCAGGTAGATCAGGTAGGCCGCACCGGCCCACTTCACCGCGTTGAACGCCGTGGCCGACGTCATCAGGATCGCCGACAACCCCAACGCCGCGCCCAGGGTATGCAGCAAGTCGCCGCACGCCACGCCCAGCCCGGTCGCCACGCCGACCTTGCGCCCGCCTTGCACGGTGCGGGTGATCACCAGCAACACAGAGGGGCCTGGAATCAGAAACAGGCCAATCACTACGGCGACATAGGTGATGAGGGAGGCGAGTTCAAACATGGCGGACGCTCTCGAAATAGGGCACGGCCTCCAGTTATCCTCAAGTGAATGGCGTTTACAACTGTTAACGGATTGAACGGCGCAATCGCTATAGGCTTTGGGGTGTCCGCCCTGGAGCCCATCGCCATGAACCTGCGAGCCGTCACTGCCACGTTGTTTGCCTTTGTCCTGTTGCTGCCGTCACCGGCCGAGGCCGCGACGCCTATCACCCACGTCGCCATTTACCGGGGCCCGGCGGGTTGTGATGACTGTTCCGAAAACGTGGCGAAGGCCCTGCAACGACTCAATCCCAACTATCACATCGATTTTGTGGGCGCGGATGAGTCGATCGACATCACGCCACAAACCCTGGCGCGCTATGACCTCTACGTACAACCCGGCGGCGGCCAGGACATTCCCGCAGCGCTGCGCAGCCTGGGTGAGGCACGTAGCGAGGCCATCCGCAGCTACGTCGCCAACGGCGGCCGCTACCTGGGCTTGTGCATGGGCGCCTACCTGGCGGACGACAACAACCTTGGCCTGATCCCCCAGGACCTCGACGGCGAAGCCGGCCGCCCCGGTTTCGAAGTGCCCGGCATCGCCGACGCCGCCGTACAAGTCACGTGGGCGGGCAAGCCTGATCACGTGTTCTTCCAGGACGGCCCCTACTTTCCGAAAGGGTCGTACAAAACCATCGCCACCTACCGCAACGGTGACGTCGCGGCGGCGCGGTATACCTTTGAAAAGGGCGTGGTGGTGCTGAGCGGCCCGCACCCTGAGGCCAGCCAGCAGTGGTTCGAGAATGCCGAGATCCCAGTGAGCAAAATGCCCGAGGGTGATCTGTTTGGTTCGTTGATCCGCAGCTTTTGAAGCCCCTTGTTCTTAGAACGATTGCCCTTCAAAACGCTTCAAAGAAAACGACGACAGATCCAACTCGCTCTCGCCCTTCATGCACCACTGCGCAAATGCCTCACCCAGCGCCGCCGAATGCTTGAAACCGTGCCCCGAACAGGGCGATACCACCAAGGTGTGCTGCAACGTCGGGTGCCGGTCGATGATGAAGTGGTGATCTGGCGTCACCGTGTAGGCGCACACCGCTGACTTGACCACTTTGGCCGTCAGCCCGGCAATGCGGCCTTGCACCTGTTGCTCGTACATCTCCCGCTCCTGGGCGGGCGAAACAGTGCGGTCCAGCGTCTGCGGCGTGGATGAGGTGTGGTATTGCGCCGTCGCCACTTTCAAACTGCCTTCACCGGGCAACGCGGGGAAGCCGTAGTTGGTATGACCCTCGCCCGGCCCATGGATAAAAATGAACGTAGGAGACGCGCCGACCAGCGCTGCATCCGGCTCCGTTTCGAACCAGAACAGCTGCTGACGATAGACCTTGAGCAACCGATCAAACGGCGCTCCTAGCAAACCGCCCGCCCAGTTGCCCGCGCTGACCACCAGCTTGTCAGCCAGCAGGGTGCGTTGGTCAGTGGTCACCGTCACGCCGTGCTCGTCCGAGCTGATGTGGGTCACGGTTTCGCCCTTGTACAACGTCGCACCCTGTTGCTCGGCCAAGCGCAGTTGCACCTCGATGCAGCGCTCGGGCCGCACGAACCCGCCGCCCGGTTCGTAGTAGCCGATGGCGCTGTCGACCACCTGGGCAAATTGGGGAAAGCGCTGGCGAATCTGCGCCGCGTCCAGCACTTCATGCTCGATACCGTAGGTTTGCGCCAGGCCGATGGTACGCAGGGTGAAGTCGGTTTCATCGCTTGGGTCGAAATCCTCACGGGAGGTGAGCACCAGCAACCCCGACTGTTCGAACAGCGACTCCCCCGACAGCGCCTCCAACTCCCGCCAGATGCGATGGGAATTGCGCACGATGGGCACGTACTGCGCGCCTTCACCCACCGACAACCGGGTGATCCGCGTATCGCCATGGCTGGAGCCAAACGTGTGGGGCGGGTGATGACGGTCGATACCGGCGACCTTTACACCGGCCTTGGCCAGTTGGTACACCGTGGCTGCACCCATGGCGCCCAAGCCGATGACCAGCGATTCATAACGTTCCAATGTCGATACTCGCTAGAGGGGAGGCCACATAGTTGAGTGCAGCCACGGCTAAAACACAAGGGTCCGATCAGCCTGTGGTCGCGCGAAACGGCCGGAACGCCTTCCACAGTTCCTCGGCAAAAACCTGCGGCTGTTCAAACGCCGCAAAGTGCCCGCCCTTGTCCACGGCATTCCAATAGAACAGGTTGGCCCACGCCGCTTCTGCCCACGGCCGTGGCGGCTTGAAGGTTTCGGCGGGGAAAATGCTCGCGCCCATCGGCACCTGGATGCGCTCCACGCCGCCGCGCGACGACGAGAAGAAGTCCGCGCCACGAATGGTCGCGCCCACGCCTTCCCAGTACAGGCGCGCGCTGGACGTGCCGGTGCCGGTGAACCAGTACAACGAGATGTCATCAAGCATCTGGTCGCGGGTGAGGGCGTCTTCGGGGCGGCCGTTGTTGTCGGTCCACTCCCAGAACTTTTCATACATCCACGTGGCCAAGGCCACCGGCGAATCGTTCAGGCCGTAGCCGATGGTTTGCGGGCGAGTGTTCATCTGGTTGGCGTAGCCGGCCTTGTCGCTGACGTAACGCTCGATGTCCTCAAAGGCCTGGCGCTCTTCTTCGGTGGGGTGGGCGGGCAATTGCGCCGGCACCACCATCGGCAAATTCACGTGCGCGGCCATCAGGCCCTCGGGTGCCTGGCCGGCCAGTGCGGTGGTGATGGCCGCGCCCCAGTCGCCGCCCTGGGCCACCCAGTGCTTGTAACCCAACCGCTGCGTCATCAGCACCGCCCAGGCCCGGGCGATGCGCGCCGGATTCCAGCCTTGCTCGGTGGGTTTGTCGGAAAAGCCGTAGCCGGGAATCGCCGGCACCACCACATGGAATGCGTCTTCAGCCTTGCCGCCGAACGCCACCGGATCGGTGAGGCGCTCGATCACATTCAGGAACTCCAGCACCGAGCCGGGCCAACCGTGGGTCAGCAGGATCGGCGTGGCGTTCGGGTGCGGCGAGCGGGCGTGAATGAAGTAAATACCCACGCCGTCGATCCGCGTGCGGAACTGCGGGAAGCTGTTCAAGCGCGCTTCAAACGTGCGCCAGTCATAGCCGTTGAGCCAGTAGTCCACCAGTGACTTCGCGGCATCCAACGGCACGCCTTGGGACCAGTCCTCCACCAACTCCTGATCGGGCCAACGGGCCAGGCGCAAACGCAGTTGCAAATCCTCGATGGCGGCTTGGGGCACGTGCACCTCAAACGGGGTGACGGCCTCCGTGGCGGGCGGCAACACCAAAGGGCGATGGGCGGAAAAATCGAAGGTGGCGGGCATTTCTGTCTCCAGGGTTCAATGGTTTGTAACGACCGCTACAAAATAGCCTGGGCAGAAATCCCTCGTCAATGATATTGTATCGGCCGATACAGAATCGGCAGGTGAACCATGGCGAGAAAAATTGCGTTTGATTACGACCAGGCCGTCGAGAAGGCCAAGGTGTTGTTCTGGCAGCGCGGCTACGTCGCCACCGGCCTGCGCGACTTGCTCAAGGTCATGGACATCGGTGAAAGCTCCTTCTACAACTCGCTCAAGAGCAAGAAGCAGCTGTACCTGGCCTGCGTGCAGCGTTACGAAGATGATGTGGTGGCGCGGCGCCTGGAAGCCCTGGTATCGGCGCCCACGGCGGCCGAGGGTATTCGCGCATTTTTCAGCGTGATCCTCGATGACCTGGAAGGCGCACAGATGCCATCGCCCCTGTGCATGGTGGCCGCGATGGTGACGGACGTGGTGTTGTCAGACCCGGAACTGCGCGAGCGCGCTGAACAAGGGTTGGAAGCGGTGCGCGGCATCATGGCCGAGCGCCTGGGCGAAGATCAGGCCCAGGGCGTGCTGCCAGCATCCCTCGACCCGCAAGTGACCGCCTCGGTGATCCTTACCTACCTGCAAGGCCTGTGGCGCATGGCGCTGGTGAAGTTCGAGCGACCTGGCTTCGAACGCCAGGTCGACACGTTTTTGCAGGGGCAGGGGCTTTAGTCAGCGCACCACGTCGAGGGTCTGAATTTCATTCACGTAGTGGGTCTGGCTCGACGTCGACTCCAGCGTCAGCGCCACGCCCAGGTCTTTGATAAACGCGCGATTGGACGAATAACCGTCCTGCTCGCAAGTCAACCGAATGGCATCGCCCGTCAGCGACGCAAACACCTGGCGCGCCGGGAAGCGCTCGCCCACCTTGCAGGTCAAGGTGGTTTCGAGCGGTTTGTCGGTAGGCTTGACCGGCACATTGGCCATCTTCAGGTGCGCACTCAGGGTCTGGCCCGGCGCCCAGCTCGTCGGCAGTTTCACCTCGGCCTCACGGGTCTGCAGCACCTGGCCTTCGCCCACGCCGTTCATTTTCGATTTCAGCTGGATCAGGTCCGCCAGCATCAAACGGTCCACATTGAAGGCGGCGCCGTAGGCTTCATTCTTCACCAGCAAACCGCCCTCGGTTTTGAAGCGGATGGTGATCGGTGCGTCCTTGCCCGCGTCGTTCTTCGACAGGTAGCTGTAGCTCAACGTCTTGAACTTGGGTTGCAACAGCGGCGCGTCGAGCCCCTTAAGCACGTTGGGCGGCACCGGCACATCGCCGAGGTTGGTTTCCGCCACGGTGCGCGGGTAATCCACCGGCGCGATGTCCGGCCGCAGCAGCGCCAGCAGCCCGGCATTCACGCCACCCTGCACCGAACAGCTCACACGAGAATGCGTGCCCTCCGGCTCCACGATCAGCACCCGCTCCACATTGCGCAGTCCCGGCGCCTTGCCCGGCATCGGCTTGATCGCCTGCCAACTGTTGCCCACCTTCAACTCGCTGCGCGTGTATTGGCCGTCGCCTTTTTGCAGGGCCGCAGGTTGATCCAGCAACGCCGCCACGCGCGGGGCGACTTCATCAATCGTGCCGTCCACCGTAAAGCCCCAGAAGTAATACAGGCCCAACGGGCCAAGATCGCTGACCTCGTCGTTATAGGACAGCAGCTTCAACCCCGCGATGGCCGGCGCACTCACCGGCACTGCCGAGGCCTTGGGTTCGGTGCGGTCGCGCACCGCGATCCAGGTGAAGTCCTTTTGCTGCTTGAGCGGCGCATAGGCCTGCCAGGCGTCGCGATGGGTGTTCAGGCGGCTGAAGAACGTCTCGTCACAACGGATGAAGGCCTTGAGCGTGTCGACCAACGCGGCGTCATCGGCCTGGGCAAAGGAAGGCGCCAGCAGGGCAGACGCGAGCAGGGCAGCGGAAAACGGCAACTTCATGGGACAGGACTTCCTTATCGGCAGGCGAGGAACAGGGCCGGGGCATTATCCAGCAGTTGGGTGTCAGTCTCTAGTTGGCTGAACGCATCAGACGCAAACGCCAGTTACCGCCGTGCTGGGCGTGGCAGGCTTCTTCAGAATCCAGGTGAACGCAACGCGTCAATTGCACGGGCGGGATCTCGGCGTCGTGCAGGGCGGTGGCGGTCAGCTCGCGGATACGCGCATCCAGCCCCGTCGCCACGGCCTGCGCCTGGCTGGCGCGGGTGTCGAAGACCCAGGTGATGCGCAGGCTGCCGGGGAAGTCGGCGTAATTGACCGTGTGGGTCAGCCATTCAAACCCCGGGATTTCGGCTTTGGCGGTTTCGCAGGCGTCGGTGAGCGTGGCGACAAGGCGGCGTTCGATACGGGAGCTGTCGCGTTTTGATTGAGCCATGGAAACCTCCGAAAGAAGACGAGCGCTATTCTTTGCGACCTTCGCACACCGCCTTCAAGCCCAGCACCGTAGTGGGCGTCTGGCCGATATGCGTGGTGGTACTCACCACCATGTTCGCGCCGCTGTCGCCTTCCAGGTGATACGGCTTGCCGTCGCAGACTTTCGCCGCTTTCTGGTTGATGTTTTCCAGCAGGCCCTCACGCGAATTGAAGATGCTGCCATGGCTGGTGATCATGTATTCGCCCGGTGCCACTTCGTTGGCGCCGGTGAAGGTGCAGCCAGTCAGGGTTGCGGTGATGCAGCCGAGCAGCAGGAGTTTTTTCACGTCCATGTTCTCAAGTAGGGGGTTGAAGGCCGGGAAGTCTACAGCAATGCCAAGCTGTTTTTGCGGTTGCACCTGCGACCCCAACGTCAGCAACAACAAAGATCAACTGTAGGAGCTGGCTTGCCTGCGAAAGCGGAGTGTCAGACAAGAAAAAGTCGACTGACAGGCCGCTCTCCCAGCGTAGCCAAAGCCCAAACAGCGACCCCCACCGAACGTCTGCCCCTGGCGCGTGGTCACAGCTTTGCTGATACGCTGCTAATAGCTCAATGCCATTCCCTTGGTAGTCCCATGAAAACCCTACGCACCGCCTTCCCGGCCGCTTTCCCCCTTGGCGTTTCCCGTGACTCGGAAACCGCCCTGTCGGACATCGAATTCCTGCACCGCATCAGCCTCGACCTGATCGGCGAGCAAGACCTCGAAGCCCTCTATGGCAAGATCGTCGACGCCGCCGTGTCCATCACCGGTTCGCAGTTCGGCACCATGCAGCTGCTGTGCCCCGAAGGGCACCCGTCCGGCCACGGCGGCCAGTTGCAGCTCTTGTGTTCGCGCGGCCTGCCACCGGAAGCGGTCGGGTTCTGGCAATGGGTGAGCCCAATGGCCTACAGCAGTTGCACCATGGCCCTGCAACTGGGCCAGCGCGCCATCATCCCCGACTTTGAAGAATGGCCCGACATCGCCGGCACCGATGACCTGCAAGCCTTCCGCAACACTGGCATCCGCTCGGCCCAGACCACCCCGTTGCTGTCCCGCGACGGGCGCCTGCTCGGCATGATCTCCACCCACTGGAGCACGCCGCACCAGCCGTCCGAGCGCGACCTGCGCCTGCTCGACATCCTCGCCCGCCAAGCCGCCGACCTGCTGGAACGCACCATCGCCGACGAAGCCCTGCGCGAAGCCGAAGCCAAACTGCGCGCCCTCAACGAAACACTGGAGCAGCGTGTAGCCGAACGCACCGCCCTGCTCATGCAGGCCGAAGAAAAACTGCGCCAATCGCAGAAGATGGAAGCCGTCGGCCAACTCACCGGCGGCCTGGCCCACGACTTCAACAACCTGCTCGCCGGCATCTCCGGCGCGCTCGAACTGATGAACCGCCGCATCACCCAAGGCCGCCTGGCCGACGTCGACAAATACATGGTCGCCGCCCAAGGCTCGGCCAAACGCGCCGCCGTCCTCACCCAACGCCTGCTGGCCTTCTCGCGCCGGCAAACCCTGGAACCGCGCGCCACCAACGTCAACACCCTGATGTACGGCATGGCCGAACTCATCCAACGCACTGCCGGCCCCGGCATCCAGATCGAAACCACCGGCGCCCCGGATGCCTGGACCGCCTTCGTCGACGTCAGCCAACTGGAAAACGCACTGCTCAACCTGTGCATCAACGCCCGCGACGCCATGCCCCAAGGCGGCCGCATCCAACTGCAAACCAGCAACCACTGGCTCGACGCCACCGCCGCCCGCGCCTACGACCTGGCCGAAGGCCCGTACCTGCGCCTGAGCGTCACCGACACCGGCACCGGCATGTCCCCCGACGTGATGGCCCACGTGTTCGAACCCTTCTTCACCACCAAACCCATCGGCCAAGGCACCGGCCTGGGCCTGTCCATGATCTACGGCTTCGCCCAACAATCCGGCGGCCAAGTGCACCTGCACTCCACCGAAGGCGAAGGCACCTGCGTGTCCCTCTACCTCCCACGCCACCACGGCGCTGCTCCGGGTGATGAGCTGGCCCCAGGGCAAGTGGATATCGAAGTCGCCCAACACGGCGAAACCGTGCTGCTGGTCGACGACGAATCCACCGTGCGCATGCTGCTCGCCGATGTACTGGGCGAGCTGGGTTACACCGTGATCGAAGCCGCCGACAGCGCGGCGGGGCTGAAACTGTTGAGGTCGGATGTGCATATTGATTTGCTGGTGACGGACGTGGGGTTGCCGGGTGGGATGAATGGAAGGCAGATGGCGGAGGCGGGGATGGAATTGCGGCCGGGGTTGAAGACGTTGTTTATTACCGGGTATGCGGAGAATGCGGTGATGGGGTATGGGCAGTTGGGGGCGGGGATGGGGGTGTTGACGAAGCCGTTTGCGGTGGAGGTGTTGGGGGGGAGGGTTAGGGAGTTGTTGGGGAGGTAGAGATAGAGGTAGAGGTAGAGGTAGAAAAATTGTGTGATGCGGAGGGCGGAGCGGATGATCGTCCGCTTTCGATCCGATGTGGTCATCTCAGTCACTAGCTGCTTGTCCACGGCACCTCGTTGCCAAGCTACACTGCTGTCACAATATCAGCGATCCAAACCAATTATTAAAGTTCGGACAGCTGGAGTCACACTACAAAAAAACACCGGGTGTACATATCGCTTTTTTTAGTTTTAGACGGACTTGGGTTTTATAGGAGGCCAAGCACATAGTGTCCTCACCTCGACTCTGATCCCTAGCCATCTCTCAACTGACCACGGTCTGGTGCTTCGGCGGAACAAGCCTGCTCCGCGAGAGCCAATCCCCCAAGACGGAGAGTGGTTGATCTGTGGCAATCTCAAACGCAAAAAGCGATGATGTGGCGATGAGTCAATCGCGATCCATAAAAGTAAGGGTGATTTCTCAAGCGCCAGGTCACCTCCCCAAGGGGTATGGCCACGGGCTGGAAGTATTCTGACGTAAACGAGCATTGGCATATCAGCGCAACTGACTTAATTAAAAAACCTCGATTCTCAATGGTTATTAAATATCGAAACGAGTCACCATTCGGGCGATGGAGAAAATTTGGCATGATTGGAGCACCGAATGTTCAACGCTGATTCCAGAGGGAACCACGAGGATGTCCTCCACGGAGAGGCCTTATCGTTGCGCGGAGGGCCCAATGCTCCACCTTCCCTGGCCATAGGCGAAGATTTGCCTTGCAATGACATCCCTAAAATCAAGGCTACACTAGACTCAGATATAGAGCATGATAAGGCGTATCTGCCATTGACTAGGTATTACGGCAGTAAACGTAGACTTATCGGCTGGATGGTTAGTGAACTCCAACAATATGAGTTTCAAACAGCGCTTGATGTTTTTGGAGGAACATCCACGGTGTCCTTAGCTCTAAAGAATTTAGGCAAACAGGTCACGTACAATGACATATTGGAATCAAATCGAGTTACTGCAACTGCTCTGCTTTCTAATCGGCCATGTCTTACGACTCAAAAAGATCTAGAAGTTTTTTTCTCGAAAATTATCCCCGTACATGGATTTGTATCTGAGCACTTTCATGGGATTTATTATACTTCAGAAGAAAACAACTGGCTTGATGGCGCTATCAACGAGCTGAGCAAAATCGAGGACGCACTTAAAAAGTGTGAAATATTATATTGTCTGATGCAGGCGTGTTTGCAAAAGCGGCCGTTTAATCTTTTTCATCGCAAAAATTTACATCTGAGGGAAAACAACACTAGAGACACCAAGTTCGGAAACTGGGCGACTTGGGAAAGACCATTTTCGGTTCTCATTAGCCGAGCACTGGGCGAAATAATCAAAGCACGACAACCCGCCAAATACGACCCAATCATTCTGCCCTGCACTGACGCCATTGAGATCCCATCGGGCTTTGATTTTGTCTACCTTGACCCGCCATATATCCCGTTGAAAAAGAAAGACATAACCTACATGGACAGATATCACTTTCTTGAGGGGCTATGTAATCCAGGGCAATGGAAGGACAAAATTGATTTAGCGAAGATTAACCGACCAATTCCAAGCCCAGAGGATATGTGTAAATGGACGAGCAAGAAGCAATTTAAAGACCATCTATTCACACTGATCGAGAAGCATAAGGGCTCTACAGTCTGCCTCTCTTACGTGCACGACGCATATCCTGATGTGCAAGATATTAAGAGCTTTTTCTCAGCTACATTCAAGCATACTGCTTTGCTTGAACATGACATGCCCCATGCACTGAGTAAAAAAACAAAAAAGGAAATTATTCTGATAGGGAGATCGTAATGGAAATGTCGAAATTGAGATTTGTAGTGCAAGCACCTCTTTTGTATTTTATGGCATTAGTATTAATTGCTCTAGCTATAAGCTCCATGCTCTACTATACAGATGCAAATGCTGACGCTCGGTATATCGGTGTTCTTAGCGGCCTTGTGACTGGCTTAGGTATTGCGGCGATTCAATTTTTCACACAGTACATTGAGCAAAACACCCTGGCCGAATACAAAAAACATGGCTTAGATGAGTTTCTGCCGAACAGAAAAGATGCAGAATACTACCGAAAACTCATAAAGCAGACAGAAGTCGGAGATAAAATTGTAGTGGTAGGAGTCACGTGCAATAGGTTACTTGATGACTTCGCCAACCCTATAAATGACCAATCACAGGACCTTCTGGAAGCAATGGCGCGAAATGTCGACGTGACTCTGCTTCTGCCAAAGGTAAGATATCTTGTTGAGCCGAATCTCTCAGATTTCAACAATAAAACTCTCCTCAAGGCACAAGTCATCGAAGCGCAGTACCCTTCAAACTTTAAAATTCGCTATTATGACTTCGAGCCTTCACACAGTATTTTTCTCGCAGGCTCATACTGCATAGTTGGCCCTATATTCAAAAACATCCCGAGCAGGGATACCCCGGCGATAAAATTCCATAAGGATGGTCGCTATATAAAACCATACCTCCAGTATATTAACGAAACAATAAACAATTCCTCGTCCAATCATGTTTAATAAAATAAAAATTACAGCTCCTGGGCGCATTCATGTCAATTTATTTGATATGAGTAATAGTGGGTACCGACAAAATGGAGGTGTTGGATTTTGTATAGCTGGACTGGATACAATAATTGAGTTTGCCGCATGCAGTAATTTTAAAATAATCGACAATCGAGCAACTGCTTACTCCGATCGAGAAATCGGTTCTTTGATGGCTTTCTTAGAAGAGTTATATGCATCGCGTGCGTATGTACAGAAGTTTTGTCTAACATTTTTATCCGGCCCGGCGCCGCACAGTGGATTTGGTACTGGTACATCCACCCGATTAGCTTGCGTCGAGGCTGCATGCCGCTTCAACAATGTCGATGCTGATATAAAGCAGATGACATTAGCATCTGGGAGAGGTGGAACTTCTGGAGTAGGAGTTAATACCTATTTCAGTGGAGGTATGAGTATAGATCTCGGGGTTAGATCTACCAGTTTACCGTTAGCCCCATCTTCCGCGAGGCAAGGCCCATCCATCTTGCCGATCCAAATACTGAGTCTTCCTTTGCCGATCAGTTGGCAGGTTGGCATTATTGTCGCACCGAAAGCTTATAGAATTTCGGCAGAGGAGGAGATTGATTTTTTCAACAGAACTTGCCCTGTAGATCCTCTTTCCGTTCAGCAATCAATATATCATGCTCTCTCAGGGATGGCGTGCAGTGCGATTGAGTCGGATTTCGACACATTCTGTTCGGCAATTAACGCTATACAGAGAATTGAATGGAAAGAGGCAGAATGGCGTGCGCAGGTGGACTCCCTTGCTGAACTGAGGAAAGCTCTGCACGAAGCAGGAGCCAAATGCGTTGGTCTCTCTAGCTTAGGTCCAGCTATCTACTTCATGTCTGATGACCTTGATGCAGTATTCGCTAGCCTTAACCTAGCAAGTGACTACTGGCTGACAAAATGCTTTCCCAACAATTCAGGGAGGACTTTAGAAATTGATTAAACTTTTCTTTCTGTCCTCAAACCTAACGAAAATAGCACACTTTGAATATTTGCTTCGCGAACACCCGATCATGCTCTTACCGCCTCCTAACTACGGGAAACCATACTATGAGCCGCGTATCGAGGATCGGGACGAGCTATTAAAAGAGAGCATTCAGAGCGCAAACCTCAAGCTAGCAAAAAACGCTGGAGGAGGTGACCAACCTCTTCAGCCCAATATAGCTTTCAATACTGACAACGAAAACACTAGCCTTCTAGCAAGGTATGCATCAAAACATCAGCATCGCATTTTTTTTATTGAAGATACCTCAATTGCCATCGAAGCTCTTAGCAAAGGCAAAGAGTTTCCTGGCGTAGACGTCAAATATTGGATGAGAGAGACCTCATTCTCCGACCTGGATCAGCAGCTGAAGTTACTAGGCAACAACAGAAGGGTCACGGTCAGATCCGATATTGTATTGTATCTACCGCCACATCTGCGTGACAGGCCTGAGGAAACATATAAGGTATTTGTAGGTGAGGTCGCTGGATCTATTGTTGACGAAGAGGCCTCTTTCAAGACAAATAAAGTGTATCCATGGTTAGATAATAAAACATTCAATAAATGGTTTGTTCCCAAGGGGGCAAAAAAGCCTATAAGCCAGCTATCAGTCAGCTCCAGTCTGAAGTACGATTTTAGAAATCTAGCTTTGCGAAAGTTGATCTACTTTCTGAAAAAAAAGGATCTGCTTGATACTAAGCAGTCACAGATAAAGCCTTTGCAGGGAGAACTTTTCCCAAGAAAAAACTACATAATCTGCGGTGCTACATGCGCGGGTAAAACTGTTTTGGCATCATCCCTTACACGCTTTCATGCTTACCAACACATAGAGGCGAGTGATTTTATGAGGTGCGCTCTGTATTCTAGGCATGGATACACGACCACGATGAAGATTCAGAATTTTGCCATAGATGCTTTAAAAAAAGATCCGGGAATTGTAGCGCGTCAGATTGCCGCTTACCTAAAAAATATGCCGACGACAGGCATCGTAATTACAGGATTTCGCTCCCCTGAAGAGATTAAGATCTTAGAGGCTGAGCTTTCAGGTATTAGTATTGAGATACTTTACATAGATAGCAGTCTTGAAACGAGATACCAACGCAACCGTAAAAGAAATCGTGCTGATGCGCCTATTAGCTTACCTGAGTTTCGCACAAAAAATGATGCGCAGAATGCAATGGGGCTCGATGCGATTCGTGCACAATCTAAAATAATACAAAATGAGAAGAGCATATTCTCCTACATAAGAATGACGCTTCGGTTGCTCACTGATGACTCTCATTTGATACCATTTAATTGCGATTTTTCTAAAATAGTGGCATTTCTTCCACTTGAGCAGGCGCTTCTTATATCTATGCTAATGGATCATAAAAAAGGGCTTCTTCCTCTCACAACTACGCAAATCGCTAGAAATGCCGAATCTAATATTCCAGGATTGAGGATGAAAGGAGATAAGTATCTCCCCATGGATAAGAACAACGTTAGCAGATTTTTCAACCAGCGTTTTAGCCCTCATTTTGAGGCGTTTAACCAAAACGAGAAGCTATACTTCAGCTTGTCACATACGGGTATAAGTGCAGCGATCTCCCTCTTGCGAAAGATTTCAAGCGATACTCAATAATCCAGTCTCGACTCTATGCGCCCGAGCGAATATGACGAATCCGAAGCAGTGGTACGATTTTCAGGAACAGATAGCGGATCACTTCCGTATGTTAGGCGTATCTGCTAAGACTAATATATCGATTGAAGGTGTTAGGACGTCTCACGATGTTGACGTTTTAGTATCAACTAAATTTCTCGGCGCAGATATAACTTGGGTTGTGGAGGCTAAGTCTTGGAGGAGCAACGTCCCAAAAGAAAAAGTTTTAGCGCTTAGATCTATTGTTGAAGACATTGGTGCAGACCGAGGTTTCTTGATTTCTGAAAAAGGTTTTCAGAGTGGAGCTTGGGAAGCCGCGCACAAAACGAATGTTGAATTAGTAAGGTTTTCTGATTTAAAGGATCGAACAAGGAAAATAATTCAGTTCGAAATGCTTCAGGCATATGAGAATCGAGCGGAGTTACTCGTAGAGAGATATTTCTCTCACTCAAAATCAGTAAGGATAGAGTACGGATTGCGGAACGATACATACAGCTTAGGAGAACGATTATTTAGTGGGCAGTTGTTCATTGGAATGATTTTTGGCGCAATTGAAAGAGCTAAAAAAAACGAATATCCTATGAATGTAAGATCTCTGCTTGATATAAAAGCGGGAGAGGATGTGGTTGAAAGCTACTTCGAGCTTGCGAACTGGCTGAATGTCAATCTTAATATGTTTGACGAAATGCTACTCCACGCTGAGAATGCAATGATATTGGCTGGCGACTTCAAACCTCACGTAGTCGACCGAAGTAACCCTTCTGTTGTTGCGTCATACCAAGAATATCAAAAAAATCGAAGGGCCGCCTATGCATCAGTGGGCCGGAACTTGTTCTCTGAAAATTAACACCTTCGATAGTAACCTTTTCTAAGGCTTTCACTAATTTGAACGCAAGACCTATGGACCACGAACTCACCCAATGACAACGATTTGAATGAAGAAAAGATGGGGTTGGAGGCCGTTAAGGCCGTCAGACATAAAGTTCGATATTCTAAAGTGTGGCAGTGGAGCGCAGAAAGGCCTTAAGGTACAGAGTTTTTGCGCCGGGTTGTCCAGCGGTGGCCCAACCTAACGGTGATACCCACGAGTGGATATGACATCAAGCTTCTATTGTCCCGGGGAGGCTTTTTACCTCCAGAAATTCTGGTCAATTGAAATCCTTTTCTCGCAGTAGCGGAGCTAATTCAACTAGGGATCTCGGAGCGAAAGTCAGACAACCGCAGAGCGCAAGCATTGCCCCTCTTTAGCGTGCATTCTATTCAGCGCAGTTAGGAAGCCCGAATTTGAATGTCCGCTTATGGCCGAAAGCAGACCCTGGGCTGCGCAAGTAAAGTCGAGGGTTTGGTCCTGCTCCGGAGTTCATCTCTTTCATGGGAATCAAAGTCGCCGAATCGTAGGTGCCGCATACGACGATTCGGCGAGCAGTCAGCTAGTGACTGGGATTTCTGTTATTCAACGAGGACAGGGTGCTTCGCGGTCTAGCAGTCTTGCCGTCATGAGTGCGCCCAGTTCGCTCAATTGGTGAATCGCGAGTGCAATGTCACGGTGCTTACCGCTGAGGTCTTCCGATAGATCGAGCAGAAGAGTACTGACCGAGCTAAAGGTCTCGTAGCTATTGGCAATGAGCGCTTCATTGCTAACGTCAGGAGCGACAATGAAGAGCGTGGTCGAATCATTAACCATCGTTAAGTTCCTTACCTTGATGCCACCACCCCATCGCTACTAAACGAAAAGGCGGCAGCTGTACGCAGGTTAGTAGACCGGTGGAACCTAACAAAACCGGCGCGCCCGGGGGCGCCCTGCGCACAGCCACCATCAAGTACAGACGGAGGCCGTCTGACGGAGGATGCTCATGCACTTGTTAGGTTGAATCGTAGGCTACTAAACCCGATCACCGAAAAATTCAGCGACCGCGCAACCATAGATTCCGCCACCCCAGCGCACAAGCCGGCGGATTCTGACGCAGGCGTAGGCAATCGGGCAAGCCGCTGCCCAGCTTTGGGAAATGTCCTAGGACATCGCCCTCACACCGTCACCACCACCTTGCCCACTTGCTGGTTCGCTTCCAAATACCGATGCGCCTCCTGCACCTCATCCAAGGCAAACGTCTTCGCAATCACCGGCGCCAACGCTCCCGAAGCCAGCCCGTCCAAAATAAACGCCTTGGCCCGCGCCAACGCAGCCGGATCACCGACGATCTCGGCGTACAAATACCCCTTGAGCGTCAAACATTTGCCCAACACGGTAAACAGCGGAAACGGCGTCGGCTCGGCACTCAGTGCGCCGTACTCCAGCAAGATCCCGCCCTGGGCCATGCTTTGGGTGAGGGCTTCAAAGCCCGGCCCGCCGATGGGGTCGAACACCACGCGGGCGCCTTTGCCGTCGGTGAGTTGCATCACGCGTTCCACCAGGTTTTCTTCGTCGCTGACGATGACGTGGTGGGCGCCAGCGTCAAGCAGGGCTTGTTGTTTGGCGCGGGTGCGGGTGACGGCGATGGCGGTGGCGCCGACGCTGCGGGCGATCTGGAAGGCGGCGAGGCCGACGCTGCTGGAGGCGGCGGTCACCAGTACGTAGTCGCCTGTGGTGAGTTTGGCTTGTTCGACCAGGGCGCCCCAGGCGGTGACGTATTGCATCCACGAGGCGGCGGCTTGGACGAAGCTTAGGTTTTGCGGGTGTTTGACGGTGAGGTGGGCGGGTACGTTGGCCACTTCGCCGTAGGTGCCCCAGCGGGCGATGTCGAGGGGTGGGATGACGCTGACGGCGTCGCCCACTTGGAGGTCGCTGACGTTGGCGCCGATGGCGGTGACTACGCCGGCGGCTTCGTAGCCCAGGCGGCTGGGGAACTCGGCTTCTTGCAGGTAGGCGTGGTTGCGGAACATCACTTCGGCGCGGTTGAGGCCGAAGGCTTTGACGTCGATTTGCACTTCATCGGCGGCGGGGGCGGGCACGTCGATGTCTTCGAGTTTCAAGACGCTGGCGTCGCCGTAGGCGTGGAGTCGGACAATGCGTGGCATGGGTGTAGACCTCGGTGTTGATCGATAAGGCGTTCAATTTAGGCTTGGGAAGGCGTGGGATAAAGGCCTAGGATGACGCAACACTAGAAACAACGGGTTTCCAATGGACCGCCTTACCTTGATGGCCACTTTCGTCAAAGCCGTGGAGCTGGGCTCGTTCAGTGCGGTGGCGGATGAGTTGAACCTGTCGCCGCAATTGATCGGCAAGCAGGTGAAGATGCTGGAGCAGCACCTGGGTGTGTCGCTGCTCAACCGCACCACGCGCAAGCAGAGCCTGACCGACTTTGGGCGCACGTTTTATCAACGCGCCAAGCTGATTCTGGCCGACATGGACGCCGCCGAAGAAATGGCCGCCGTCACCCGTGGCGTGCCCAGTGGGCGCTTGCGCATCAATGCGCCGGTCACGTTTGGCGTAAGCACCCTCGCGCCGCGTTTGCTGGAATATATGGTCAAGTACCCGCAGGTGTCGGTGGACCTGACCTTGTCCAACGAGCTGATCGACCTGGTGGAAGACGGCTACGACGTGGTGTTTCGCATCGGCGAGCTGGCCGACAGCGGCCTGACCGCCTTGCCCCTCAAGCCGTATCAGATGGTGTTGTGCGCGGCGCCGGCCTATCTGGCGCGGCGGCCCGCCCTCAGCAGCCCTTGGGATTTGCAGGAGCATGAGTGCCTGGCGTTTGCCTATTCGGACGGGCGCTCGCATTTGCAGTTCGACGGGCCGGAGGGGCGGGTGGAGGTGCCGATTACAAGCCGTTTGACGATTAATCAGGGCGACCCGCTGTTGTCGGCGGCGGTGGCCGGGCTGGGCGTGGTGTTGCTGCCCCAGGAGTTGGTGAACGACGCGCTGCGCAAGGGCACGTTGGTGGCGTTGTTGCCGGGCTACAGTGTGCCGGTGTTGCCGATGAACTTGCTGTACACGGCGGGTCGGCAGGTGACGCCGAAGGTGCGCAGTTTTGTTGAGTTTGTAAAAGGGGTGTTGGGGCGGTAATCAAGGGGGCGGGCCAGCGTCAGAATGGCTCGCCCCCTGTTCCGTTACGGCAGCACCTTGGCGATGGCGTCAAACGCGACCATGTCGTCGATCACTTTGCCGCCAGTGGGCTGGGTCTGGGCCTGCCACACCACGATCACCACGTTTTTGGTCGGGTTGATGTAGACGTACTGGCCAAAGGTGCCTGCGGCGGTGAAGGCTTTGTCGGCCTTGGACGCGTCGGTCCAGCCGGGCCACCACATGGAGGCGAACTCGCCGTAGGCGCCATCTGAACCGGTGACCGCGCTGGCGAAGCTCAACCAACCTTCCGGCAACACTTGCTTGCCACCGGCCTTGCCGCCGCTGAGTACGAATTGACCGAAGCGGCCGTAGTCTTCCAGGGTGGCGCTAATGCCACTGCCACCCACTTCGTTGCCGTTGGCGCCGTCGAGCCACCATTTGGCATCGGTCTGCATGCCGTAGGGTGCCCAGATTTTTTCGCTGAGGTATTGGGTGAGGGGCTTGCCCACGGCGGCGCTGACCAGTTGGCCCAGCACTTGGGTTTCGCCGGTGCTGTAGTTGGTGCGGGTGCCCGGTGGCGCGGCGGTGGAGAGAGTGGCCATGAACTTGAGCAGGGAGCCGGTCACCTGCTCGCTGCGCAGTTGGATCAGGTGGCGTTCGTCGGAGGTGGGGTCGGTGTATTTTTCGTTCCACTTGACCCCGGAGCGCATGGCCAGGATCTGCCGCACGGTGACCTGGTCGTAGGCGCTGCCGGCCAGGGCGGGCAGGTAGTGGGTGACTTTGTCGTCCAGGCTTTTGATCGAGCCGTCCTGCAGGGCCGCGCCCACCAAGGTGGAGGTGACGGATTTGGCCACCGACATCGACATCCAGCGGGTCTCGGCGGTGTTGCCGTGGGCGTAGCGCTCATCCACGATCTTGCCGTCCTTGAGCACCAGCAGGCCGGTGACGCGGTTGGTCGCCACGTAGTCGTCGAGGCTGTAGTGCTTGCCTTTGAACTCGAACGCCACGGGGGCCAGGGGTTTGGCGCTGCGCGGCAGGGGGAACGGATGCCCACCCGCCTTGATGGTGCGCACCGGGAACAGGCGGTCGGTGTTGCGGAAGGTGGTTACCGCCAGTTCCGGGCTGAGTTTGCCGTCGTAGATGGCTTGCACGTCGCCAATCGGCTCCTGTGCGTGGGGGTAAGGCTGGGTCGCGCAGGCGGCCAGCGACAGGGCGAGTGTGGCGGCGCCCATCAACACTGGCAGGGCGCGGCGCTTGAAGCGCGGGAGCACGGGCATAAGAACCTCTTTATTATTGTGGGTCGGTCTTGAGGGGCGGCGACGCGTCAGCGAGGCTGGCGTGCCGGAACCAGCATGCGGTGGGGGATTTTTTTTGGCGCGCGGGATCGGGCCGGTTTATGCGTGGGATTGGGACAGCGGCCGCCCCTGGCGAGGGCGGCGCGGGTAACGGCTCACACCACGCCGGGCGCGGCGAGGTTGCAATATTGCCCTTTGAAATACAGCAGGGGTTGCGCCGCCGCCGTCTCTTGCAGGTTCAGCGCTTTTACTTCACCGATCACGATCAGGTGATCGCCGGCGGTGTGTTCGGCGTGAATCTCGCAATCGAGCCAATGCAGGCTGCCGGCAATGATCGGGTTGCCCAGGGGCGATGCCTGCCAGTCGACGTCGTGCCACTTGTCGGTGCCACGCCGCGCGAACTGGTTGGAGATCTTGACCTGCTCGCCCGAGAGGATGTTGACGGCAAACCGACCGGCCTGGCGGATCTTGGGGTAGCTGGCGGAACTGGCCATGACGCTGAATGACACCAACGGTGGGTTCATCGACACGCTGTAGAACGACTGGCAGGTGAAGCCAATCGGCTCGCCATTGATGTGCGATGTAATCACCGTGATGCCGGAGGCGTAGTGCCCGAGCGCTTCGCGAAAGCTCAAGGGCTCAATGGCCGCACAGGCACGTGACAGGATGGACATCAGTTCGACAGTTCTCGGCGGATGATTTCAGCGCCGGCACTCAACGCCTGCAGCTTGCCGCGTGCCACTTGGCGGGGCAGGGGCGCCATGCCGCAGTTGGTGCACGGGTAAAGTTTGTCGGCATCCACGAACTGCAGGGCTTTGCGCAGGGTATTGGCGACTTCTTCCGGTGTTTCAATGGCGTGGTTGGCCACGTCAATGGCACCGACCATCACTTTTTTACCGCGAATCAGTTCGATGAGTTCCATGGGCACATGGGAGTTGTGGCATTCCAGCGAGACGATATCGATGCTCGATTGCTGCAGCTTGGGAAATGCCTCTTCGTATTGGCGCCACTCGGAGCCCAGGGTTTTTTTCCAGTCGGTATTGGCCTTGATGCCGTAGCCGTAGCAGATGTGCACCGCTGTTTCACATTTAAGACCTTCGATGGCTCTTTCCAGGGTGGCAACGCCCCAGTCGTTCACCTCGTCAAAGAAGACGTTAAAGGCAGGCTCGTCAAACTGGATGATATCCACGCCCGCCGCTTCCAACTCCCGGGCTTCTTCATTGAGGATCTTGGCGAATTCCCAGGCCAGTTTTTCGCGACTTTTGTAGTGGTTGTCATACAGCGTATCGATCATCGTCATGGGGCCTGGCAGCGCCCACTTGATCGGTTGGTTGGTCTGTTGGCGCAGGAACTTGGCGTCTTCGACAAACACCGGCTTTTGACGCGCGACAGCCCCCACTACGGTCGGCACGCTCGCATCATAACGGTCACGGATTCTGACGGTTTCACGCTTCTCGAAATCCACACCGCTGAGGTGTTCGATGAAGGTGGTGACGAAGTGTTGGCGCGTTTGTTCGCCATCACTGACGATATCAATGCCGGCGTTTTGTTGTTCTTGCAGCGACAAGCGCAACGCGTCTTGCTTGCCCTCGATCAGTGCTTCTTCTTGCAGTTTCCAGGGCGACCAGAGTGTCTCGGGTTGTGCCAGCCAGGACGGTTTAGGCAAGCTGCCGGCGGTTGATGTAGGTAATAACTTTTTCATTAAAGGGTGACCTTGTCTTTTAAGGGAATTAACGCGCGCAGTGGGCAGACCACTGCTCCAGTACCGACTGGTAGGGCTTGATGAAGTTTTCTTCAACGAACTTGCCCTGCTCGATGGCCAGTCGGCCGCGCTCTTCGCGGTCGTACACAATCCGCGTCAGTGAATAGTCCTGGTGTTGCAGGCTGGGTTGATAGGATTTACCGGCTACAGAGTTCGCGTTGTAGATCTCTGGGCGGTAGATCTTCTGGAAGGTGTCCATGGTGCTGATGGTGCTGATCAGCTCAAGGGTGCTGTAGTCGCTGAGCAAATCCCCGGAAAAGTAAAACGCCAGGGGCGCAACGCTGTTGGCCGGCATGAAATAGCGAACCTTGAGCCCCATCTTGTTGAAGTACTCATCCGTCAGGGAGTATTCATCTTGCTGGTATTCAACACCCAGCACAGGGTGCAGGTTTTCGGTGCGGTGATAGGTCCTGGCGCTCGACACGCTCAGGCAGATCACGGGCGGTTTGTTGAAGTGCTCCTTGTACGTGCTGGAGTTGACGAAGCTCTTGAACAACTTCCCGTGCAGCTCGCCAAAGTCAGCGGGCGTGCTGAACTGGGCTTGGTCTTTGTTGTGCTCCAGCAAGCGCACGCTGAAGTCATAGTCGCGTACGTAAGAGGAAAAGTTATTGCCGACAATGCCTGCCAGGCGCTCGTTGGTTTTGCGATCGACAATATTGGTTTTCAATATTTCAATCAAAGGAATGGCATGGCCGCTGCGCTGGGCATCCATGTCCATTTCCACGGAAATGATTTCAAGCTCGACCGTGTAGCGATCGCCTTTGGGGTTGTCCCAATGGGCCAAGGCATTGAAGCGGTTGTCAATCATCCGCAACGTGTTGCGCAAGTTTTCTTGACGGCTCGCGCCCCTCGCCAGGTTGGCAAAGTTGGTGGTGATGCGCGTATTTTCGGCGGGATGGTAGTTCTCGTCGAAACGAATGCTCTTGACCGTAAATGCAAACTCTTTGTTCATTGTGATGCCACACCCTGATTGCCGCGATAGCCCCTGAACGTGTTCAGGGGCTTGTTCAGCGGTCTATAACTTGTCTTTAAGTAGGGTGCATCTTAGGCGGGGAGCAACATGAGAAAAACTGAATTGATTTCACTGCAACTTTAGCGCTCCTCATGATGGGGTACCGCCGTTGCGCGGCCGCCGCCAAAACCAGCCCCTTTCTACGCAAACCGGTCTACCATGCCTCCCCGGCAGTGGTTCCACGCGCTACCGACCTCTCTCTTGCAAGGTATCGCCCATGTCCATTGACCAGATTTCCCTCCCTAAAGGCGTAGGCCCTCACGCCACCAAGCTTCTCGATGCCATCACCGGCGCTGCCACCCACGATGAACTCAACCGCGCCGGCGGCAAGGCCGAAGGGTTTGTACTCGGGCTGGAATCCACCAAGGCGATCAAGAGCCAGATCGCCGAGTCGCTGTATGTGGCCTACGACGACGCGGCGAGTCACCGGGCAACTGAACTGAAAGGCTAACGCCAGGCGGGTTTCTTCGGGTCCGGATTGAACGGCCTGAGCGACTGTTGCCAGGCCGGAGCCGGCAAGTTGCTGCGGCAGGCGCACCAATGCACCGGTGTCGGATTATTGATATCGCCCCAGCCTTTGGCTTCATAGGACGCCATGATCTCGCTCAACCGCCAGGCGTCACCGGCCCCGGCGATCAACTGCGTATGGGGCGCCGGCGTGGGGTTGATCGTCAGCGGCGGGTTGGTGGAGTCCAGCAGCCAGTAATCCTTCACCAGCCCGCCCCGGGACACCACGTTAGGGGCTTGTAGCCGATTCATCGAAGCGGGGTCGGCTTCGATCCGGCCTGCTACGTTATCCCGGATGGGAATGCCGTCGGCCGTCCAGAAGTACAGCGTGAAGCCCTTTGGCAGCGCAAAAGGGGGAAACCCGTCCCCACAGGCCAACCCATGCCCCGACAATACAATCGCCATACTGATTCCCCGCTCGTTTGAGGTGTGCCGAGCGCCCCTTCGCAGGAGGGGCGAGTTGAATTAAAAACGTGTGAGGTGGGCGGAATATTCCAGTCGCGGGCAAAAATAATCCAGAAATCTTGTCATGAGGGTGCGCTACAGTGGGTGCCTGACGCTGGCCCGATAGAAAGGAATCCCATGACATTGACCGTCGACGATTTGCTCAGCCTGGCCATGGCCAACCCCATCAACGCCGAAATCACCGCGCGCCTGCCGGACCTCGGGGTGGACCAGTGCTTTCTCACGGCGGGCTGCCTGTTCCAGGCGGTGTGGAATCATCAGTCGAACCTGCCTGCGGCCCAGGGTGTAAAGGACTACGACGTTTTCTACTTCGATACCGACCTGTCCTACGAGGCCGAGGACGCGGTGATCCGTGCGGCTGAGCGGTTGTTCCAGGACCTGGGCGTCAACGTCGAGGTGAAGAACCAGGCGCGGATTCATCTCTGGTACGGCGAGCGGTTTGGTCGGCCTTATCCGCAGTTGCACACGGCCAAACAGGGGATTGATCGTTACTTGGTCGCGGGCACCTGCATCGGGTTGGAGATTGCCACGGGCGAGTTGTACGCGCCTTATGGGCTGGAGGACGTGGCGCAGGGCGTGCTGCGCATCAACCCCCTGCATCCGGAACCTGAGTTGTTTAGGCAGAAGGCCCGCAGTTATCAGGCGCGCTGGCCTTGGCTCAGGGTTGTAGAGGCAGCCCACAGAGGTCCATTTCTAGCGTCTGCCAAAACCTGCCCGTGAATCATCTACGGTAGTGGGTGTGCTGGCACCGCAGCCGAACGTGCATCCAAGGCTGACTCGATGTTGCTGATCAAGTCTTCAAGGCTAGTGACTACTTTGGCTTTGCATTTGATTTGTGCATTTTTCAAGGCGTTTGCAGTAGCCAAGTCGGCTCTGAAGAAATCGACATAGGGGATGTACAGCGTGTGGATTAAATCACCGAGGTCGCTGTCTCGCGCTTTTCTCGTGTTCTTGGTTGATACCACGGATGATAAAAACATCTGGGCGATAAATTTTGACGCGACATACATCGAGGGCGAGCCTTCGGGGCTGGCGGTTACTAGACTGTTGGCTGGGATGTGTCCTTCTGAAAGTGCGTCAATAAAGTCTTGGGGCGCTTTGTCAGCCAGTTGTTTCGCCAACGCCGTCAGACGTTTATTGACCTCGGAGGCGCTTGCTCCCGTCGCCACCAATTCGTCATGGAGGGTTTTAAGCTCTGCGGACGACTCGGTAAGCAGATGGTTAAGCCCTTTGCCTGCCGTCCGTAGGCTTGTTGAAAACTGTGTTGAGGTGTTCCAGTTTTTTACATACCAATTGGATAAAAAATCTAAGTCGTTAACAGAGTCCTGCATGGCGATGGCTAGAGCCGAAGTAAAGTCCTGAGCAGAGAGCATCTCCAACGTCTTGCTCTGCTTGATCGGAAACTCCCGAGTGATATCTCTCACCAGTGTGTTGTCGGTAGCCAATGCTTTCTTTGTTTTGGCTTTATCCGCGCGTCGTTGCTGCCTGTTTTTTGGCGGCTCGGTACTCTGATCGTTGCTTGTGTCGTCTTTCCATAACTCTGCCAGGTTGGGGAGCCAGTGACCGCGATCATTCAGTACACCCGACGTGACGGTTCCTGAAAGCTCATTGATGATGAGTGATATGGGGTCCATGAACACTTTTGTCCCGCAGAGTTGTTTGATGCACGACAAGCGTAATTGTCCAAATTCGGCACTTGCAATATCAACAGGCACCGCCTCCATGATATGAGCCATGGAGTATCTGATTTCGATTTTTCCGCTGTTAACCCAGTGGAGTAATTTTGACTTTATTTGGCTCATGGCGTGACCATCTTTGCCTTGAGCGCGGGAGAGGTTCGAAAAATCGCTACTGTCCAGATAGACCTGCATTGAGGTATTCATACTTCAAGAAGATTCCTTTTTTCGTGAAGCCTGGATGGTATCAATACGACATTATTTCGGACAAGAGTCCATGGGCGTAGAGCTGGCGTAGCAGTACTTTCTGATTTAAGCGGGTAGCCCGGTTGTTCAGGGGGGGCGTGCATGCAGCGGGTCAGTGGGATCGCACGCTGTCCCATTGAGTATTTGATTGAATTTTTGAAGGTGGGTTGAGTCATTGAAGGATGCACGGAAAAGCCCTTTTTCATCACCGCTGACGACAGCCAAGGATCGCCCATGACCTTCTTCATCTTCCTGCTCGCCTGCGTCGCTGCTGCCAGTACCGGCATGCTCTTCAAACCGGGGGCCTGGTACGAATCCCTGGTCAAACCCAGTTTCACCCCGCCCAATTGGTTGTTCCCGGTGGCGTGGACGATCATCTACCTGCTGCTGGCCTGGGCCGGTTACCGCCTCAGCCTGATTCCGGGCAGCCAAACCGTGTTGGCGCTGTGGGCGGCGCAGATTGCGTTGAACACCTTGTGGACGCCGGTGTTTTTCGGCGCCCATCGCATCCTCGCCGGGATGGTGATTCTGGCTGTGTTGTGGCTGACCGTGGCGACGATGGTGGTGCTGGCGGTGCAGTTGGACCTGATCACCGGCTTGATTCTGTTCCCGTACCTGGCGTGGTTGTGCGTGGCGGCGGCGCTGAATTTCTCGATCCTGCGCAATAACCGCTGATGGCCGTTAAAGCCTGGCCCGCCAGTGAGTCCGAACTGGCCGAAATGCGGCGCTTCAACCAAAAGCTCGCCTGGTTGCCGCGCTTCAAGATCCGCAATCGCGTCACGCCGCGTTTGATCCAGGCGCTGTTGCGGGTCAGTCAAAAGATCAAGCAAGCGCCTTTGGCGCAAACCCGCTACGTCGACTCAGTCCCCGTGCGCATCCTGCGCCCCAGCGGCCAGCCCAAGGGCGTGGTACTGGATATCCACGGCGGCGGCTGGGTGATCGGCAACGCGCAGATGGATGACGACCTCAACCTGGGCATGGTCAATGCCTGCGACGTGGCGGTGGTGTCGGTGGATTATCGGCTGGCAGTCGACACGCCGGTCGAAGGGCTGATGGACGACTGCCTGGCGGCGGCGCGGTGGCTGCTCACCACGGAGGAATTTGCCGGGCTGCCGGTGATTGTCGTCGGCGAGTCCGCCGGTGGGCACCTGGCAGCGGCCACTTTGCTGGCGCTGAAGCAATGGCCGGCGCTGCTCCAGCGGGTGAGCGGGGCGGTGTTGTATTACGGCGTCTACGACCTGACCGGCACACCCAGCGTGCGCGCGGCGGGGCCCGACACCCTGTTGCTGGACGGGCCGGGTATGGTCGACGCGCTGCGCCTGCTCACGCCGGGGTTGAACGATGACGCGCGACGCCAGTCGCCGCTGTCACCGTTGTATGGCGACTTCGAAGGCCTGCCCCCGGCGTTGATGTTCGTGGGGGAGCTTGATCCGTTGAAGGATGACACGCTGTTGATAGCTGAGCGGTGGCCGGGGGCTGAGGCGCATTTGTTGCCGGAGGCGGCACATGGGTTTATTCATTTTCCCGTGGCGATGGGGGCGGGAGTGCTTGCCTACAGCCGCCGGTGGATAAGCCAGCGCGTGGACGGTAGCGAGCGGCAGACGACGCTGATGCAATGAGGTTCAGTGGTCTATGTGTGGCGAGCGAGCTTGTTGTGGCGAGCGGGCTTGCCCCGCGTTGGGCTGCGAAGCGGCCCTAAACCATGCGAACCCGTTCGACCTGAAGGAACGCAGTGGCCTTATTGGGGCCGCTTCGCAGCCCAACGCGGGGCAAGCCCGCTCGCCACAGTAATCTCCTTTCCATCATTAAACCGAGCGTAGCCGCAGGATTTGCGCCCCATCAAACGGGTCTGTCAGATAGTGCGCCTGCACCCCAAAAGTCTCCTGCAAACGCTGCGGCGTCAACACCTCCAGTGGCTTGCCCAGTGCCACCAACCGCCCGTGATCCAACACCGCCAGCCGATCGCAGGTCAGCGCCTGGTTCAGATCATGCAGGGCAATCAAGGTGGTGACGGGCAACCCTTGCACGCCCTTCAACATGCCAAGCTGATGCTGGATATCCAAATGATTGGTCGGCTCATCCAGCAACAGGATCTGCGGCCGTTGCGCCAACGCACGGGCGATGTGCACGCGTTGGCGTTCACCGCCCGAGAGGCTGCGCCAGGCGCGATGGCTCAGGTGGGTGGCGTCGACGTCGTGCAGCGCCTGATTGACGATGACGTCGTCTTCATTCGACCACGGGCTCAGCGCCGACAACCACGGGGTTCGGCCCAGCGCCACGGCGTCGAACACGCGGATGGCGTCGTCGGTGTCGGCCTGCTGTTCCACCACCGCCAGTTGTTGCGCGATGGCGCGGCGCGACAGCTTGCCCAGGCGCTGGCCGCCCAGCAGCACTTCGCCGGACGCTGGGGTGCGCAGGCCGGCGAGCAACTTGAGCAAGGTGGATTTACCGGAGCCGTTCGGCCCGACGATACCGAGGGTTTCGCCCGGCTGAACGTCCAGATGAATGTCGCTCAGCAATTGCGCCTCGCGCACTTTGAAACCCAATCCTGTGCAGCTCAGCACGGTCATCGCGCATTCCTCCGGCCAATGAGGATCAGCGCAAACACCGGCGCACCGACCAGCGCCGTGACCACACCGACCGGAATCACTTGGCCCTTGATCAAGGTGCGTGACAGCACATCCGCCGCAATCAAGAACAACGCGCCGCCCAACGCACTGGCCGGCAGCAAGCGCGAATGCCCGGTGCCAAGCAACAGGCGCACGGCGTGGGGAATCACCAGCCCCACAAACCCGATGGAGCCGACAATCGACACCATCACCGCCGTCACCAGCGCCGCGCAGCCCACCAGCACGAACTGCACGCGGCGCACCGGAATGCCGAGGGACGCCGCCGAGTCGCTGCCGAAGGTAAACGCATCCAGCGCCCGACGGTGCCACAGGCACACCGCCAAGCCTGCAACCGCCACCGGCACCGCCAGCCACACCGAAGGCCAGCGCACGCCACTGAGGTTACCGAGTAGCCAGAACATGATGCCGCGCGCCTGTTCGGAACTGGCGGATTTGGTGATCAGGAACGCGGTGAGCGCATTGAACAATTGCGAGCCGGCAATGCCCGCCAGGATGATCTGGCCGGTGCCACTAACCGAACCGCTGGCGCGGGCGAGCAGGATCACCAGCGCAAACGCGGCCATGGCGCCGACAAACGCGCCCGCCGACAACGAGATCAAACCGCCGCCCACACCGATCAACGCCACCAGCACCGCGCCGGTCGAGGCGCCGGCGCTGATGCCCAGCAGGTACGGATCGGCCAGCGGGTTGCGCAACAGCGATTGCAGGATCACGCCGCACGTCGCCAGCCCGGCGCCGCACGCAGCGGCGACCAGGGCGCGGGTGAGGCGGTAGTTCCACACCACGCCTTCGTCGATAGGGTCGAGCACGTAGCCAGCCGCCCACAGTTTGTTGGCGAGGACTTGGAGTACCACCTGCGGCGAGATGGCGGTTTCGCCGATGGCCACGCCCGCGAGTACGGCGGCTAATAGCAGGGCCAGGGCGAGTAGGGTGCGTATCATTTGGTTAGATCGTAGCCGTCGATGGCCGTGGCCAGTTGTTCAAGGCCGTCGAACGTGCGGATGCTGGCCTGCAGCGCCAGGGCGTCGAGGATGATGATGCGGTTGTTTTTCACCGCGTCCATGTTGCGGGTGACCGGGTCGCTGCGCAGGAAGGCCAGTTTCTTTTCATGATCGTCGGCAGGGTAGCGGCGGCGGTCCATGCGCGCGATCACCAGCACGGTCGGGTTGGCCTTGGCGAGGGTTTCCCAGCCGACGGCGGGCCACTCTTCGTCGGACTGCACGACATTATGCAAACCGAGGGTTTCCAGCATGAACTCCGGAATGCCCTTGTGGCCGGCCACATAAGGGTCACTGGCCATCTCGGAACTGGAGAACCACACCAAGGCGCTGGCTTGCTTGAGGCCCTTGCTCTGCACGGTGGCGACGGATTTGGCCAGGCGCGCCTTGAGTTCTTCGTTCAGTTGTTGGCCGCGTGCCTGCACGTCGAAGATCTCGGCGAGTTGGCTGATGCTTTTATAGATCGTCTCGATGCGAAACGGCTCCAGCCGCGTGCCGTCGGCGCCGACCAGGTTGTCCTTGCCTTCGCAGTCGGAGGGCAGCAGGTAGGTGGGAATCTTCAGTTCATGGAATTGCTCGCGGGTGCCGACCACGCCTTGCGGCCCGACCACCCATTCCAGCTCGGCGGCCACCAGTTGCGGGCGCTTGGCGATCACGGCCTCAAAACTTGGCTCATTGTTGGCCAGGCGCTCGATGGTGTCGTTCTGCGCTTTGTACTGTGGCAGTACGCTGTTGAACCACAGCGAGGTGCCGACCACTTTATTGCCCACGCCCAGGGCGTAGAGCATCTCGGTGGCGGCCTGGCCGATGGTCACGCTGCGGGCCGGGGCTTGCTGGAAGGTTAGGGTGCTGCCGCAGTTTTCCACGGTCAGCGGGTAGTGGGTGGGTGCGGCTTGGGCCAGGGCACAGAAGCCCAGACCGGTAAGCAGGGCGGTAACGCGTGGCAGCATGGGGCTATCTCCGAGTGAAGCGTGCGTGCCATTCGGAAATACACCCTCGAGCGCTGTGGTAGCGACAGGCAAGAATGTCCTTCCCGGACACCCCGCCGGTTAGTAGTTGAGCTCGAGCCGGCAGGTCTCCTGACTGATGCGTCGTCGCCCGGCTCCGGCCTTCCCGGACAAGGTCCAGTGGCATCAAGGAGCAGGCTCAGCACCTACAGTTGCGGGGGCAGTTCCGATTGGCGCGGGTGTGCCGCGCTTCGGATTCCCTATTAGTCCCGTTTGGGAACCGGCGCGGTATGGTAGTCGATCACGCGGTTGAACGGGAGGGCGTGAAGTCAACGGTAGCTCTCTGGCGGTCAGGCTCCTATGATGCTCAGCCCATGGATCGCTTTATCACAAGGAATACACCGTGAAATCATTTGTCGCGCTCGTCCTTATCGCCACCCTGGCCGGTTGTGCCACTCAGGGTAAATCTGAACAGCAGATTCTCGACGAGGCCTCCACCGCCTATGTCAAGTCGATGCCCGCCGACTCAGACAAACTGCGCTTGCACACGATGAGCATCCCTAAAAGCGGTATGTTCGGCGACACCCTGGCGATTTCCCTGGCCGGCGACCAAAACGCTGCCAGCCTCAGGGGCGAATTGCTGAATACCAAGCGCTTGGGCGACGTGTTCTTTTTGATCATGGGGGCCGGCACGCCGGTTGATGTTGCCGTGATCGGCAAAGCCGTCGAAGGGCAGGATTTGAAGGGCCTGCAGATTTACTACTCGGGCACCGACGCACAGAAAGACCTGGTGCGTGCGGCGGTCGAGAAGTCGCAGGCGCAGTTTCATTACATCAGTGCGCAGTGAGGGGGCGGCCAAAGGGCGCAAGTATCCACACCTCGCTGGGTACGGCGCTGGCGGCTTGACGGTCGGCCGCAATCTTACTGTTACTCCTGCGATTCAGAATGTGGGAGCTGGCTTGCCTGCGAAGGCGGCCTGACAGCTGGCCTGGATGTTGGATCAGACCGGGTACATATCCGTTATTTAGGTAATGGCGGCTATGGGTTCCGCTCTTACAGCGGGTCACTTTTTGAAGAGCGCAAAAAGTAACCAAAAACGCTTCGCCCCAACACTCGGCACCTCGCCTAGGCTCGGTGTGCCCGATCGCAGGCTTGAATCCGTGGGCCGCCGCGATGGGCCATCCTTGGCCCAGCGCGGCTAACCCGGCGTCCTGCCGGGTTACCCACGGATTCAAGCCTGCGTTCGGCCAGCGTGTTTGACGGGGCGCCTGAGATCAAAAGCCAGATCAAGAGCGGCTCGCTTCGCATCGTGGTTGGCGTGTGACGCAGTTCAACATGTGAAGCGTCGGTCAGAGACGAATGTCTTCAGGCCCCTGTATCAGCGCTTCAATCCGCGTGCCGGTGGCGCGCTCTTCGTTGCTGAAGCCGTCGTAGTCGGCCAGGTTGCCGAAGCGCAGACCGGTCAGGCGCTCGATCTGGATCACGCTGCGCTGGTAGGTCCTGAGCTGGCCGAACACCAGGTCGAGTTGGCCCAGTTCGCGGCTCTGGTCAATCATGTAGGCACTCGCGCTAGGCTTGCCGTTGTCGCTGAGGTAGGCGACCACTTTCCAGAACGCCTTGGGAATCTGCACGCCTCGGTACACCCGGTCGTCGTCGGCGAATACCGGGCCGGTGAACACCGTGGCGCGGGCTTTCCAGCGTTGGGTGTTGTCGAGGATGTAGTCTTCGAGTTCCAGCCAGGTCTTCTGGTTGAACCCGCTCATCTGCGGCGAGCAGTTGGTGAAATGGAAGGTATCGAGGTTGGCGGTTTGCGCCTCATCGCCCCAGTTGGGGTCTTGTCGGCGGACCAGGTGGCCGCGATCCAGGCCATTGCTGGCATACAGCGCTTCGCCCACCTGCGCGTCGACGGGCAGGCGGCCGTCATAGGCCCAGGTGTCGTTGCTGCGAATGATCTCTACGTGCTGACCACCATCGATGTTGACGCCCACATACAGCGCAAGTCGCTTGGCGCGTGACATCGTGATCGAGAAGTGCGTGTAGTCCAGGCGTTTTTGTGCGTCCCCCGACAAGGCTTTTTCAACCGTGGGCCAGGGCACCTCGAAGTTGCCGAGAAAGTCCTCGGCGTAGCCGCGTCGGTCCTTCAAGTCTTTGGCGGGGGTGACGCGGGGTGTCGCGGCACGCGCCTCCAGCAGCGTGGGGCTCGGTGCGATCAACGGGCGCAGGTCAGCGAGCCGGGGGCGGTATGAAAGGTCGATTTTGGTTTTACGTGCAGGCATCGGTCAGTCCTCCTTGGATAAACACGACTGCAACATAGCTTAATGACAATTGATGATGCGCGTTAACCCCGGGGGACTATCCTCAAACAGTCATTGCCGACAAGGAGCCAGCCGATGTGTGATCGCCATGACCGTAACCCGATTTTCTGCCTGATCCCGCCCTACATGCTCGACCAGATCGCGCGCAACGGCGATAAAGCGCAACGGGAGGTCGCGTTGCGCACCCGCGCCAAGGACACGACCTTTCGCTCGTTGCGCATGGTCGCCGAGCCTGCCAAGGGGCCGGCGCACATGGCCCTGGCCATGGGCGCGGATAAGCGTCGCTCGATCTACAGTGCCGAAGGCACCGACAGCCTGCCGGGCACGCTGGTGCGTGGTGAGGGGCAACCCGCCAGTGGGGATGCCGCGGTGGACGAAGCTTACGAGGGCTTGGGCGCCACCTTCGATTTTTTCGACCAGGTCTTCGATCGTAACTCCATCGACGACGCCGGTATGGCGTTGGATGCCACGGTGCATTTTGGCCAGAACTACAACAATGCGTTCTGGAACTCGACCCAGATGGTGTTCGGCGATGGAGACGCGCAGTTGTTCAACCGCTTCACGGTGGCGCTCGACGTGATCGGCCATGAGTTGGCGCATGGCGTCACCGAGGACGAGGCCAAGCTGATGTATTTCAATCAGTCCGGCGCGTTGAACGAGTCGCTCTCGGATGTGTTCGGCTCGCTCATCAAGCAATATGCCTTGAAGCAAAGCGCGCAAGACGCTGATTGGTTGATCGGCAAAGGGCTGTTCACCCAAAAGATCAAAGGCACCGCCCTGCGTTCGATGAAAGCCCCTGGCACGGCGTTTGACGACAAACTGCTGGGCAAGGACCCTCAGCCGGGGCACATGGATGATTTTGTGCAGACCTACGAGGACAATGGCGGGGTGCATATCAACTCCGGCATTCCCAACCATGCGTTCTACCAGGTGGCGACCAAGCTCGGCGGTTTTGCCTGGGAGCGCGCCGGGCGCATTTGGTATGACGCGCTGCGGGATGCGCGGCTGCGGCCCAACTCGGGGTTCCTGCGCTTTGCGCGCATTACTTACGATGTGGCTGGCCGGCTTTACGGTGTGAACAAGGATGAACAGAAGGCGGTCAAGGAAGGTTGGAAGGCGGTCGGCATTTCTGTCTGACGTGAGGAACAGCCATGCAAATTTCGATCAAGGAAAACGGCGGCCCCGGTTATTTTCCGGGCTTGGCCAAGCCTCAGACGGTGGAGCTGGACGCGCTGCCGGAGCAGGATCAGCGGGAGCTGCGGCGGCTTGTCGAGGCGTGCGACTTCTTTGAGTTGCCACAAAGCCATGCACCTGCGCCGGGTAATCCTGGGCAGGTGCATTACACCCTGACGGTGAAGGAAGACGAGCGCGAGCACACGGTTTGCGTGCTCGCGCCAGTCAAATCGCAGGCCTTGGATGGGTTGGTGCAGTGCGTGCGGCGGCATGTGCGTTGCTGAGACAGGCCGCCGTCATGGCCAGCTTACTTGCGGTCCAGCCACACCGTCTGCGCGTTGCAGAATTCCCGCACGCCGAAGTGCGAC
This sequence comes from Pseudomonas reactans, assembly GCF_013387025.1. Lineage (NCBI taxonomy): Bacteria > Pseudomonadati > Pseudomonadota > Gammaproteobacteria > Pseudomonadales > Pseudomonadaceae > Pseudomonas > Pseudomonas reactans. Next base: position 85,004 of record NZ_JACAQP010000008.1, read on the forward strand.
AGCTCGCGGCCGAAACCACTCTTCTTGATCCCACCAAACGCCACCCGAGGGTCGGAGACGCTGAAGGCGTTGACGAAAATGCCGCCGGTTTCCAATTGGTTGGCGATATCCCGCGCCTTGGCCGGGTCGGTGGTGAAGATGCTCGCGGTAAGGCCGAACTCGCTGTCATTCGCCAGGGCCACCGCATGGTTGGCATCGCGGGCGGTGATGATCGAGGCGACTGGGCCGAACAGTTCCTGTTTGAACGAGGTCATCTGGTCGGTGACGCCTGCCAGCACGGTGGGTTCGTAGTAGTTGCCGGCGCCGGGCACTTTGTGGCCGCCCAGCAGCAGGGTCGCGCCTTCTTCCAGGGTGGCCTGGACCTGACCATGCAACTCGTCGCGCAGATCGAAGCGCGCCATCGGGCCGATGTAGGTGGCGGCTGACGTCGGGTCACCCATCACCAGAGCACGGCTGGCCTCGACGAATTTGGCGGTGAAGGCTTCCACTACGCCTTCCTCGATGATCAGGCGTTTGGCGGCGGCGCAGACTTGGCCGCTGTTCTGGAAGCGACCGATCAGCGCGGCTTGCACGGCGGCGTCGAGGTCGGCGTCGTTGAGCACGATGAACGGGTCCGAGCCGCCCAATTCCAGCACGCACTTTTTCAGCGCCGCGCCAGCCTGGGAGCCAATGGCGATACCGGCGCGCACGCTGCCGGTAAGGGTAACGGCGGCGATGCGTGGGTCGGCGATGGCTTTGGACACGCCTTCGTTGGTCACGTTGACCACTTCAAACAGGCCTTCGGCAAAACCGGCCTTCTGGAACGCCCGCTGGATCAGATAGGCGCTGCCCATCACGTTCGGTGCGTGTTTGAGCACATAGGTGTTGCCGGCCAGCATCGTCGGCACGGCGCCGCGCAACACTTGCCATACCGGGAAGTTCCACGGCATCACGGCGAAGATCGGTCCCAGCGGGCGGTATTCGATCTGCGCGCTGCCGTTGTCCACCAGGGTCGGTTCTGGGGCGAGCATGGCGGGGCCATGGGCGGCGTACCATTCGCTGAGTTGCGCGCATTTTTCGATTTCGGCACGGGCCTGGGCGATGGGTTTGCCCATTTCCAGGGTGATCATCTGTGCCATGTCTTCGGCTTGTTCGCGCAGGGCGCTGGCCAGGCTCAGCAGCAACTCGGCGCGCTGGCTCACCGGCTGGCGGCGCCAGGCCCGGAAGGCGAGGGTGGAGCGGTCGAGGGCGGCGTCCAGTTGCTGCGCGGTTTCATACGGATAGCTGCCGACCGTTTCGCCGTTGGCCGGGTTGATCGAGAGGGCGTGGGTAGTCGCGTTCATGGCACCGTCCTGCTGAATGAGTTAAGTGGGGTTCAGCGTACGGGGCTATCACTTTTCTGGAAACTGAATAATATTAAGCAATACGTTCACGATTGGAGAATGATTTGGACCTGGTGCAGCTGGAAATCTTCAAGGCCGTGGCCGAGCAAGGCAGCATCAGCGCCGCCGCGCAGTTGATTCATCGTGTGCCGTCGAACTTGACCACGCGCATCAAGCAACTGGAGCAGGACCTCGGGGTGGAGCTGTTCATCCGCGAGAAAAGCCGCCTGCGCTTGTCACCGGCCGGGTGGAATTTCCTTGGCTATGCGCGGCGCATTCTCGACCTGGTACAGGAAGCCCGCGCAACCGTGGCGGGCGAGGAGCCCCAGGGCGCGTTTGCCCTGGGTTCGCTGGAGAGCACGGCGGCGGTGCGTATCCCGGCGCTGCTGGCGGCGTACAACCAGAAACACACCAAGGTTGAGCTGGACCTGAGTACCGGGCCTTCAGGCACCATGATCGAAGGCGTGTTATCCGGGCGGCTGACGGCGGCGTTCGTCGACGGCCCGCTGTTGCACGCGACCCTGGAAGGCGTGGCGGTGTTCGAGGAAGAGATGGTGGTGATCGCGCCGCTGCATCATGCGCCGATTACCCGGGGCCAGGATGTGAATGGCGAGAATATCTACACGTTCCGCTCCAATTGCTCTTACCGCCACCATTTCGAGCGCTGGTTTTCACAAGACGGCGCGGCGCCGGGGAAGATTTTCGAGATTGAGTCCTACCACGGCATGCTGGCTTGCGTCAGCGCCGGCGCGGGATTGGCGTTGATGCCGCGCAGCATGTTGGAAAACATGCCGGGGTTTGCGGCAGTGAGTGTGTGGCCGCTGACGGATAACTTCCGGATTCTGCACACCTGGCTGATCTGGCGGCGGGGGACGGTGTCGCAGAGTTTGAACAGCTTCGTAAAACTACTCGAAGAACGCGACCTCTGTAGGAGCGAGCTTGCTCGCGAAGATCGTTAACGATAATGCGGGCTGCCTGGTTGTACGCGGCGGTCTCTGGTTTTTCGCGAGCAAGCTCGCTCCTACAGCGGCGGGAGGTGTTCAGCCGCCAAATTGCAGGGTGCCCATCGCCAGCTTTGCCATCAGTGCAGTCGCGCCCAATTGCACCAGCCACAGTGCCAGGCCACCCAGGAACACACCCAACGCCACTTGCAGCACCAAGCTCTTCTGGCGCTTGGGTTGCGGTGCGCGTGGGGCGTAGTCATGCAGTTCGTCGCGGTCGGCGCGCAGGTCCAGGTCGTCGTTTCTCATAGCATTCTCACAGCAAAGGGGCGGTCAAGGTTCAGTCTAGGGGCTGGAGACGAAAAAGGGGAAGCCATCGGCTTCCCCTTCTGGTGCAACAGCTGCAGGTTTACAGCACCTGAACGATTGCCTTTGTGACTGCATCAATGTTCGACTGGTTCAACGCCGCCACGCAGATACGGCCGGTATCCAGTGCGTAGATACCAAACTCGCTGCGCAAGCGGGTGACTTGCTCAACGGTCAGGCCGGAGTAGGAGAACATCCCACGCTGGCGGCCGACGAAGCTGAAGTCGTGGCCCGGAGCAGCCTTGGCCAGCTCACTCACCATCTGCTCACGCATGCCACGGATGCGCAGGCGCATTTCGGCCAGTTCGGCTTCCCACTGAGCGCGCAGTTCAGGGTTGTTCAGTACCGCTGCAACGATCGCCGCGCCGTGGGTCGGCGGGTTGGAGTAGTTGGTGCGGATCACGCGTTTGACCTGGGACAGGATGCGCGCGCTTTCTTCCTTGGAGTCGCCGACGATGGACAGTGCGCCCACCCGTTCGCCGTACAGGGAGAACGACTTGGAGAACGAGCTGGAGACAAAGAAGGTCAGGCCCGATTCAGCGAACAGGCGCACGGCAGCGGCGTCTTCGTGGATGCCATCGCCAAAGCCCTGGTAGGCCATGTCGAGGAACGGCACCAGGTTCTTGGCCTTGATCACGTCCAGCACGTTCTGCCAGTCGGCCGGGCTCAGGTCGACGCCGGTCGGGTTGTGGCAGCACGCATGCAGCACCACGATGGACTGGGGCGGCAGGGCGTTGAGGTCTTCGAGCAGGCCGGCACGGTTCACGTCGTGGGTGGCGGCGTCGTAGTAGCGGTAGTTCTGCACCGGGAAACCGGCGGTTTCGAACAAGGCACGGTGGTTTTCCCAGCTCGGGTCGCTGATGGCGACGACGGCGTTTGGCAGCAGTTGCTTGAGGAAATCAGCACCCAGCTTCAGCGCGCCAGTGCCGCCTACCGCTTGCACGGTGGTGACGCGGCCAGCGTTCAGCAGGGGCGATTCAGCGCCGAACAGCAGGGTTTGCACGGCCTTGTCGTAGGCCGCGATGCCGTCGATTGGCAAGTAGCCACGGGCGGCGTGTTGCGCCACGCGAATGGCTTCCGCTTCGGCAACGGCACGCAAGAGTGGAATCTTCCCCTCCTCGTTGCAGTAAACGCCCACGCCAAGGTTGACCTTGGTGGTTCGTGTATCGGCGTTGAATGCTTCGTTGAGGCCCAGGATTGGATCGCGTGGTGCCATTTCGACAGCGGAGAACAGGCTCATTTTTGCGGCAGCTCTATGGGGGGTAGGAGGGACGTGTCGCGCTCCAGCCGAATGCACTAGAGCGGTGCACAAACGGGGAGTTAGTATAGAGACCATCACCGCCTGAGGCGACAGCCGAAACGGCTTTTCGGCCAAGTTTTTCGGTTTATTTGCTGACCGTTAGTCTTATTGCAACATTGATCGGTCAGGGCGCGTAGGGCGATTGCCTTGAAACCCGTCACATTCGCCACCACTTCTACAGCTATCATGGTTTTTTCCTGCAACCTGCGATGATTTTTCGCCGGTTGTTGAGCTATTTCGTCCCTGGCGGTTTCGAGTCTGGGGTGACTTCACGAGGTACGTTATGTCGGATTTCCAGCTCGTCACCCGCTTTGAACCCGCCGGCGATCAACCGGAAGCCATTCGCCAGATGGTCGAAGGCATCGAAGCCGGGCTGGCGCACCAGACCCTGCTCGGGGTGACCGGCTCGGGCAAGACCTTCAGCATTGCCAACGTGATTGCGCAGATCAACCGGCCCACCCTGGTGCTGGCGCCGAACAAGACCCTGGCCGCGCAGCTGTACGGCGAGTTCAAGGCGTTCTTCCCGAACAACGCGGTGGAGTACTTCGTTTCCTACTACGACTACTACCAGCCCGAAGCCTACGTGCCGTCCTCCGACACCTTTATCGAGAAGGATGCGTCGATCAACGACCACATCGAGCAGATGCGGCTGTCGGCGACCAAGGCCTTGCTGGAGCGCAAGGACGCGATCATCGTCACCACCGTGTCGTGCATCTACGGTCTGGGCAGCCCGGAAACCTATCTGAAGATGGTGCTGCACGTCGATCGCGGCGACAAACTCGACCAGCGCGAACTGCTGCGCCGCCTGACCAGCCTGCAATACACGCGCAACGACATGGACTTTGCCCGCGCCACCTTCCGCGTGCGCGGCGATGTGATCGACATCTATCCGGCAGAATCCGATCTGGAAGCGATCCGCATCGAGCTGTTCGACGATGAAGTAGAAAGCCTGTCGGCCTTCGACCCGTTGACTGGTGAGGTGATCCGCAAACTGCCGCGCTTTACCTTCTATCCGAAAAGCCACTATGTGACCCCGCGTGAAACCCTGATGGGCGCCATCGAAGGCATCAAGGTCGAGTTGGCCGAGCGTCTGGAGTACCTGCGCTCCAACAACAAACTGGTCGAAGCCCAGCGCCTGGAGCAACGTACCCGTTTCGACCTGGAGATGATCCTGGAGCTGGGTTACTGCAACGGCATCGAAAACTACTCGCGCTACCTGTCGGGCCGTGAATCCGGCGCGCCGCCGCCGACCCTGTACGATTACCTGCCGCCTGATGCGCTGCTGGTGATCGATGAGTCCCACGTCAGCGTGCCGCAAGTGGGCGCGATGTATAAGGGCGACCGTTCGCGTAAAGAAACCCTGGTGGAGTACGGTTTCCGCCTGCCGTCGGCCCTGGATAACCGGCCGATGCGCTTTGACGAGTGGGAAAGCATCAGCCCGCAGACCATCTTTGTGTCGGCGACGCCGGGCAACTATGAGGCCGAGCATGCCGGCCGCGTGATTGAGCAGCTGGTGCGCCCGACCGGCCTGGTGGACCCGGAAATCGAAATCCGCCCGGCATTGACCCAGGTTGACGATTTGCTCTCGGAGATCACCAAGCGTGTGGCCCTGGAAGAGCGGGTGCTGGTCACCACGCTGACCAAGCGCATGTCCGAAGACTTGACCGACTACCTGGCCGACCACGGCGTGCGCGTGCGTTACCTGCACTCGGACATCGACACCGTGGAGCGCGTGGAGATCATCCGCGACCTGCGCCTGGGCACCTTTGACGTGCTGGTGGGCATCAACCTGCTGCGTGAAGGCCTGGACATGCCGGAAGTGTCGTTGGTAGCGATCCTTGACGCGGACAAGGAGGGCTTCCTGCGCTCCGAACGCTCGCTGATCCAGACCATCGGCCGTGCGGCACGCAACCTCAATGGCCGGGCGATTCTTTATGCGGACCGCATTACCGGCTCCATGGAGCGGGCGATTGGCGAGACGCAGCGCCGTCGCGACAAGCAGATCGCGTTTAACCTGGAAAACGGCATCATCCCCAAAGGCGTGTTCAAGGACGTCGCCGACATCATGGAAGGCGCCACCGTGCCGGGCTCGCGCAGCAAGAAGCGCAAGGGCATGGCCAAGGCTGCCGAGGAAAGCGCCAAGTACGAGAACGAACTGCGCTCGCCGAGTGAGATCACCAAGCGCATCCGCCAACTGGAAGAGAAAATGTACCAGTTGGCGCGGGACCTGGAGTTCGAGGCGGCAGCGCAGACGCGGGATGAGATCGGCAAGTTGCGCGAGCGCCTGCTGGCGGTCTAAACCTCTATCACTGTAGGAGCGAGCTTGCTCGCGAAAAACCCGAGAACGCCGCGGGGTATCAGGTTCCCCGCGTCATCGTTGACGAGCTTCGCGAGCAAGCTCGCTCCTACAATAAGGTGCTGCGGGCTGTTACCATTCGCCCCTTGTTTCAATTTTCAGTTTTATCGCCCATTCGAGACCTGCCATGACCACCGTCCGCACGCGCATCGCGCCATCGCCTACTGGGGATCCCCACGTCGGCACTGCTTACATCGCCTTGTTCAACTACTGCTTTGCCAAGCAGCACGGCGGTGAATTCATCCTGCGGATCGAAGACACCGATCAACTGCGTTCCACCCGCGAGTCGGAACAGCAGATTTTCGATGCCCTGCGCTGGTTGGGCATTACCTGGGCCGAAGGCCCGGACGTCGGCGGCCCGCACGGCCCGTACCGCCAGAGCGAGCGCAGCGACATCTACAAGCAATACACCCAGCAATTGGTCGACATGGGTCATGCGTTCCCGTGCTTCTGCACCGCGGAAGAACTGGACCAGATGCGCGCCGAACAACAGGCCCGTGGCGAAACCCCACGTTATGATGGCCGCGCGCTGCTGCTGTCGAAAGAAGAAGTGGCCCAGCGCCTGGCCGCCGGCGAGCCTCACGTGATCCGTATGAAGGTGCCGAGCGAAGGCGTGTGCGTGGTGCCGGACATGCTGCGCGGTGACGTCGAGATCCCGTGGGACCGCATGGACATGCAGGTGCTGATGAAGACCGATGGCCTGCCGACATACTTCCTGGCCAACGTGGTCGACGACCACCTGATGGGCATCACCCACGTGCTGCGGGGCGAAGAGTGGCTGCCATCGGCGCCGAAACTGATCCTGCTCTACGAGTATTTCGGCTGGGAGCAACCGCAGCTGTGCTACATGCCGCTGCTGCGTAACCCGGACAAGAGCAAGCTGTCCAAGCGCAAGAACCCGACCTCGGTGACCTTCTACGAGCGTATGGGCTTCATGCCGGAAGCGATGCTCAACTACTTGGGCCGCATGGGCTGGTCGATGCCGGACGAGCGCGAGAAGTTCTCGCTGCAGGAAATGGTCGATAACTTCGACCTGTCCCGCGTGTCGCTCGGCGGACCGATCTTCGACATCGAGAAGCTGTCGTGGCTCAACGGCCAGTGGCTGCGTGACCTGCCGGTGGAAGAATTCGCCAGCCGCGTGCAGCAGTGGGCGTTGAACCCTGAGTACATGATGAAGATCGCGCCGCTGGTGCAGGGCAGGGTGGAGACGTTCAGCCAGGTCGCGCCGTTGGCCAGCTTCTTCTTTGCCGGGGGTGTGAATCCGGATCCTAAGCTGTTTGAGTCGAAGAAACTCTCCGGTGACCAGGTTCGCCAATTGATGCAGTTGATCCTGTGGAAGCTGGAAAGCCTGCGCCAGTGGGAAAAGGATGCGATCACCGCGACGATCCAGGCGGTGGTGGAGTCCCTGGAATTGAAACTGCGCGATGCCATGCCGTTGATGTTTGCCGCGATAACCGGGCAGGCCAGTTCGGTGTCGGTGCTGGATGCAATGGAAATTCTCGGCCCGGACCTGACCCGTTTCCGTCTGCGCCAAGCCCTTGATTTGCTTGGTGGTGTGTCGAAGAAAGAAAACAAAGAGTGGGAAAAGCTGCTAAGCGCTATCGCTTAAGCACGCGGTTGAAACGGCGAAACCCCGGTTTTCCGGGGTTTCGACGGTAAGTGATTGTTATCCCGGCAAAAAATTTTGGAAAATGTTGAAAATAAATTTGACACACTTCCAAAGCGCTATTAAGATTCGCCCCGTCCTCACCGATGAGGGGCTATAGCTCAGCTGGGAGAGCGCTTGCATGGCATGCAAGAGGTCAACGGTTCGATCCCGTTTAGCTCCACCAATTTACAGGTTCAAGGTCTGGCCACACCGTCCTTGAATCGATCAGTTCTCAGCGCTGATCAGTTGTATAGAAGGTTTTGTCCCCTTCGTCTAGTGGCCTAGGACACCGCCCTTTCACGGCGGTAACAGGGGTTCGAGTCCCCTAGGGGACGCCATTTTCAACAAGCAGTTCGCAAGGTCTGCTGCGTCGAAAGACGAAAAATTTGGGGCTATAGCTCAGCTGGGAGAGCGCTTGCATGGCATGCAAGAGGTCAACGGTTCGATCCCGTTTAGCTCCACCAATTTACAGTTCCAAGGTTCCGGCCACACCGTCCTTGGATCGATCAGTCTCAGCCTGATCAGTGTACAGAAGGTTTGTGTCCCCTTCGTCTAGTGGCCTAGGACACCGCCCTTTCACGGCGGTAACAGGGGTTCGAGTCCCCTAGGGGACGCCACGATTACCCGCTTTGCGGGATTTTTAAGGGTCATTCAATTATTGAATGGCCCTTTTGTTTGTCTGGCGTTTGGCCAAATCTTTCCTCCATCCCATTCTTCTCTTCTGACCAGCGGTCATGCCTGTGGCTTGCGAAATATTATTATGGTAATAATATCCAACCCATGAACATCGGAGGCAATGATGAGCGATAAAAAAGCGCAAACCCGCGAACGCATTCTGCAGGCCGCCAGCGCCGCGTTGATCCAGCGCGGTCCGGCCGAACCGAGTGTGGGTGAAGTCATGGGGGCGGCGGGGCTGACCGTCGGTGGTTTCTACGCGCATTTCGAAAGCAAGGACGCGTTGATGCTGGAGGCCTTTACTCAGTTGCTGGCCAAGCGTCGTGCGTCGATTGATGACATGGACGCCCAGTTGACCGGAGAGGAGCGCAGAAGCCTGGTGGCGGCGTTCTACCTGTCACGAAAGCACCGTGACTCTACCGCCCAGGCCTGTCCGATCCCGGCCACCGTCGGCGAAATGAGCCGTCTGCCGGATGAATTCCGCCAAGCGCTGAACGAACACTGCGAGCTGATGGCCGCGCAACTCGCCGCCAGCCCTGAAGACACCGATAAAGCCCTGGCCGACATGGCGCTGATGATCGGTGGCCTGGCCTTGGCCCGCGCCTTGGGGCCGGGTGAGTTGTCTGACCGTGTGCTGCGCGCCGCCAAGTCGGCCGTGCGATAGAAGAGGGCTGTCATGATGGGCACGTTAACCTGGATTCGTCGCTTCAACGGCACCCTGGGGCACCTGGCACCGCAAACGGTGGCCAACAAGATGCGCCGCGCCTTCATGACACCCCGCGACCTGCCGCCGCGTGACTGGGAGCTGCCGCTGTTGGCGCAATCGGAGCGCATCACCTTGCGTTTCGGTTTGTCCGCCTTGCGCTGGGGCCAAGGGCCGGCTGTGTTGCTGATGCACGGTTGGGAAGGACGGCCCACTCAATTCGCCAGCCTGATCACGGCATTGGTCGACAACGGTTACTCAGTGATTGCCCTCGACGGCCCCGCCCATGGCCGTTCGCCAGGGCGTGAAGCCCATGTGCTGCTGTTCGCCCGCGCCATGCTCGAAGCCGCTGCCGAGTTGCCGCCGCTGCATGCGGTGATTGGCCATTCCATGGGCGGCGCCAGTGCGATGCTGGCGGTGCAGTTGGGTTTGCGGACCGAGGCGTTGGTGAGTATTGCCGCACCGTCACGCTTTCTGGATGTGCTGCGGGGCTTCACCAAGATGGTTGGTTTGCCGGCGCGGGCGCGTTCGGCGTTCATCCAGGAGGTTGAGCAGACCTTTGGCATGCCGCTCAAGCATTTGGACGTGGCCCACTACCAGATGAATATCCCTGGCCTGATCGTGCACGCCGAAGACGATACGTTTGTCCCGGTCAAAGCCTCTCAGGCGATTCACGAAGCCTGGTTCGACAGCCGCCTGCTGCGCCTGGAGCAGGGCGGTCATCAGAAAGTGCTGGCTGACCCTCGCGTAATCGACGCTGTGCTGGCGTTGTTCGCCGGCCGTCGTCTACAGGAGCGGCAAACCGCCTGATACACTGCCCCGGTTAAGTTAATCGACTGGGAGCAAGGCATGGGCTGGGATTTGGCAACGCCGTTTATCATCGATCTGCAGGTGGCCCCTGAAGACATCGACGGCCTGGGGCACGCCAACAACGCGGTGTATGTGTCCTGGCTGGAGCGCTGTGCCTGGCGCCACTCCCAGCGCCTGGGCCTGGACCTTACCGAGTATCGCCGCCTGGACCGCGCCATGGCAGTGGTGCGCCATGAGATTGACTACCTGGCCGCCGGCTACGAAGGCGACGAGCTACAACTGGCCACTTGGATCGTCGACTGGGACCAGCGCCTGAAGATGACCCGACGCTTCCAACTGGTCCGTCCGCGTGATGGTGCGACCCTGCTGCGTGCACAAACCACCTTTGTCTGCATCGAACTCTCCACCGGCAAGCCCAAGCGCATGCCCGCTGAGTTTCTCGACGGTTATGGCCCCGCCCTGACAGGGGGTTAACGGTTGCTGTAGGAAACCCAGTAAACTGCGCCACGATTTTTGTTGAGTGTTTTCCATGCAAATTGCTTTGGCGCCCATGGAGGGGTTGGTCGACAACATCCTGCGGGACGTTCTCACCCGTGTCGGCGGTATTGACTGGTGCGTGACCGAGTTCATCCGCGTCAACGACCGCCTGCTTACCCCCGCGTATTTCCATAAGCTCGCCCCGGAACTGCTGCACGGTGCTCACACCGCTGCCGGCGTACCGCTGCGTGTGCAATTGCTCGGCTCCGACCCGGTGTGCCTGGCAGAAAACGCCGCGCTGGCCTGTGAACTGGGTTCGCAGGTCATCGACCTGAACTTCGGCTGCCCGGCCAAGACCGTCAACAAGTCCCGTGGCGGCGCGGTGTTGCTCAAGGAGCCCGAGCTGCTCAACCAGATCGTCGAACACGTGCGCCGCGCGGTGCCTGCCCACATTCCAGTCACTGCCAAGATGCGCCTGGGTTTCGACAGCCCGGACGGCGCCCTGGTCTGCGCCACGGCGCTGGCCGAGGGTGGCGCGGCGCATATCGTGGTGCATGCGCGCACCAAGGCCGATGGCTACAAGCCGCCTGCTCATTGGGAATGGATTCCGAGGGTGCAAGACGTGGTCAAGGTACCAGTGTTCGCCAATGGCGATATCTGGAGCGTCGAAGACTGGAAGCGTTGCCGCGAAGTCAGTGGCGCTGAAGACATCATGCTGGGCCGTGGCCTGGTCGCGCGTCCGGACCTGGCGCGTCAGATCGCTGCCGCGCGGGCGGGTGAGGAAGTCGTCGAGATGACCTGGGCAGACATGCAGCCCATGCTTCAGGATTTCTGGACCCAATCGGTGGCGCAATTGACCGAGCGTCAGGCGCCGGGGCGTTTGAAGCAATGGCTGGCGATGCTCACCCGCAATTATCCAGAGGCGGTAGAGTTGTTTACGCTGATGCGTAGGGAAACCGACCTGGAGCAGGTCGGGCGTTTGCTGGGCATGCCCGCACAGCGTGAACAGTCGGCTGCACTGCAAGATTAGTTTTACATATATAAGTGTTTCATCTGTTGCTGTAAGGGGCGCCGAAAGGTGCCTTTTTTTTGTCTGAAAAGTGCGTTTGGCGTCACCACGCACTGCCTGGGCAAGACTGAAGTGTTTACTTATTTTTTGGTATTTTTTGTGTTGTTGCGAGATATATGCGAGGGCGTATGAATATTTGCCTCGATTGCTACTGATTTTTAATTTTTTAATGTTCTTGGGGGGCGGTTAGGTACTTGTGTGCGCGCATGATTAACATGTTTTTTGATTTTTATATAGCATTGTTGTTTTCTTTAAGTTGCTTTGTTCATGGCGTGTTTCTTTACGTTTCCACTATTGGGGCGGTGTGAGGCGCGTACGGCCTGGGTTTTTCTGCGGATGTCCATAGGCAAAAGCCTCTGGTGGTCATTTGGTTTCCTTATATAAGTCTCGATTGTTCGGAACTCATCTCCGTTACAGCCCACGAATCTTACGAGTTTGTTGAGCTCGCCGTTATTCCACACTTAATGTCAATAATTGTCCCTCTCCTGTCCGTGCGGAGGGTGGCGAAGTTATTAGGAATAAAACATGTCTAATGTCTCGAACAAGCAATTCGCGCCGATGAATACACATTATGCACAGCTTAATCAGTCCTCCATGCAAACTGATAAGTCGATAGAATTTCCTCGGTCTTTGGATAGTGTAAGTAAGTTTCTTAAGGACAGTAGTCCGGCACCAAAAGAAAACAGTGTGCCGATGAATAAGGAGTCGCTGGAAAAGTTGTTTGCCATGTTTGAGTTCGCGGTCAAGGCGATGCGTAGCATGCTGGCTGGCATGGGGGTGTTCCCCAAGCTGCCAGGGGGATTGGACGCGCAATCTCAGGTGAAGCCTGGTTCTGATGTCAAGATAGTTCCGTATGCGAAGACGGAGCAGAAGGTTGCGCCGGGGATGGATACCAAGACGACTGTGCTGCCTGGCACTGATGCCAAGATCGTTCCGGAGACGAAGGCGGAACACAAGGTTGCCCCCGAGGCAGATACCAGAGCACAGGTGACGCCGGGCCCAGAGGTTAAAGTCACGTCCGATGGCCGTACCCAGATGACCACTGCGCATGACGGCAAACACGATGTCCGACCGGCAAGGCTTTCTCTCAGCCCTGTGGATTATAAGAACAAGCTGTCGCCTGATATCAACGTGACGGTGCAGGTCCAAAACTGTCATTGTCCGCATACAGGTGAGAAAGTTGCGCCGCAACCGCCAGTAACGCCAGGGCTTGATAAGCAGCCGTCGCCACAACAGCCAATGACGCCGGCACTTGATAAGCAACCATCGCCACAACCGCCGGTCACCCCACCCACTCCAGACGTTACTAGTCCCGCACCTGATGACTTGGTTGATGATTTCAGTAGCCACTCCCAAACGCGTTTCGACAACCATCGAGCTAACAGGCCCAGCCTCCGCTCACGTTTCTGAGCCCGTTATCTTGATGCGTTAAACATAAACGCTCGCTCCCTGGTCGTGACGACCAGGGGGCACTCAATGAGAGTTAAGTCATGTTATCGATAAGCCATAACCGTGTTGCACCGCCAACGATTGAACCTAACCGTGCAACAGACCTTTCAGTTCGTGCATCGCTTGATTCTGCACGAAGAGAAAATACTCGGGCTGTAACACCTGTTCCTCGCTCAGAGGTGAAGGCTGATGGTTTCAGTAATAACGCGGGCACTTCAGCCTTGCTCAACAAGTTTGAAGAACTGTTCAAGCAGTTTTTCAGCCAACTGCTGGGCCTCTTGCGTGGCGACGTGCATCCGGTTGAGCCGAAAAACAATGATGTACCTGCACCGCCGCGACCTGTGCAACCCACGATCGATACGAAACCCACCGATAAACAAAGTGAACCCATTCCTGAACTTTCCACTAAGCGCAACGGTTCAAAGCCCAGTAATGTCTTCAGCGGTTTCCGTCAGGGTAAGAATGGTAACTGCGTAACAATCTCCGCGATGAAGGCGGCGATGCAAAAGTTTGGACAAAGTCCTAAGGATATTTATAAATCTGTCGAGAAAACCGCGGATGGATTTAAAGTCGTGATGCGTGATGACGTGACTGTAAAACTCAGCAAGGCGGAGCTGGAGAGTGCGATTCGCGGTTCAAACTTTGTCGGGTTGAATGATCCTGGAATGCTCAAGGATGCGCACTTTCTGTTTGCATGTTCTGCCAAGCGAGCGCAAAACGAGAATAACGACGGGCGAGCAAGTAGAAGTTTTGAAGCCGCCATAAGAAGCCTCAACGATGGTGAGGATGAGTGGGGGCCGGGAGAGGGCTTCAAACGTCTGGGGCTAAAGGATCATATGACGCGCGTATCGGTGCGTGACTTTGTCACTGACAAATCTTTGATTGGCATGGTCAATCGGCGCGGGCACTCAGTGGCTGTCGTGGAGGGGAGTGAGGAGCTCTATGGGCGCAAAAGTGGCCGGCCCACAGGTGGGGACGCCATTGCTTTGATTGACCGCAAAGTTTGATCAGGCATTTCTAACGAGCTCGTCCAACTTTTCAATAACAGAGTGAACGATATGAGTACGTTTGCAACTGGATCTTTCGCGCGCTCAAATCCCGTGGCAGCGCCGTTGTCGAACAACTTGGAAACCTCTCGCATCCCGGCGTTTGATGCGCCGGAGCGGAGTTTCGGTGAGCATTTCAACGCGAGCTCACACAGCGCGGTCATCAAGTTGATGATGCTCACGTTTGGCCCGCGCCCTACCGATTTATTCAATGATGTAAGGGGCAACAGCGAGGGTTATGACGTGACCATGAAAGATGGCTATCGATTGCATCTTTCCGGGCAGGAGTTGCAGCAGGCGGCTGCTGCATCGCGTTTTGCCGGTCATGACGCGGGGGTATTGAACACCGCTAATTTCATGCTGGCTGCGTTCGTCAAACGCAAGCATCTGCGCAACGCAGACGCTGCTGGCCTGCCAGGTTTTGCGTCGGTCCTGACTCGAACCCTGCAGGGTGAAACGCCTTTTAGCATACTCAAAGGGCTGGGGCTGTCTGGCCAGATTCAATATGTACCCACTGCCTCGGTTGTCAGCACAGGCGGAAAGGGAGTGGCTGACAGTTGGGATCTTGGTGGTTCTCTGATTCATGGTGGCATGGCTCACCAGTTGGGCAGGGCGAGTTTGCCTGACCGTAGCTACACGTATGTGCTGGTGCACGATAGCACGCCGAAGCCCCGCATCATCCCGGCGGTCGTCACTCCGATCGTCGAGCCAAAAGTTGACCTGGCCACGACGAGTGCCCGCCCCGAGGCTGCCGAGGTTTTGCGTGGTTTCACTGAGGCCGAGCGAAATTTCGGTGACGTATCTGAGATGAGCAGCTATGTCTCTGTGATCAAGATGATGATGCTCAGGTTCGGTCGTTCGCCCTCCGACATGTTTGAAAAGGTCGAGGTCGTTGAGAATGGGTACAGCGTCACTATGAAAGATGGTTTTGACGTGAAGTTGTCAAAGGAGGAGTTGCGGCGCACTGCCGAAGCCTCCCGGTTTACTGGCCCTGACGCGCAAATGGTCGCCGATGCCAATTTCATGCTGGCAGCCTATGTCAAGCGCAAACAAGTTAATAGTAATGTCCCGTTTGATACGGCGTTATCGAGCTCCTTGCAGGGAGCACACGTTTACGGCCTCTTGAAGGGGATGGGGGTGATCGGCTTTTTGCGGATGGTGTCACCCGACAAACTGCTCGAACCTTACAGCGTCGGTGTCACCGATACCCATAGCTATGCAGGTGCATTGGTAGTGAATGGCATCAAACATAGCGGCAACAAGAAGGAGGCCGTCGGTAAAAGCTACGGCTACCAGCTGGCTGCGGACTTACCCGTCAACCACAGCGGCAGGCCTGCGCAGTTCCCGGCTGCGCCTGTCGGCGTCAAGCCCGACAATATTTGGAGCGGTTTCTATCAGGGCGTGGAGGGTAATTGCGTCACAGTGTCGGCGATCAAGGCTGCGATGAT
This sequence comes from Pseudomonas reactans, assembly GCF_013387025.1. Lineage (NCBI taxonomy): Bacteria > Pseudomonadati > Pseudomonadota > Gammaproteobacteria > Pseudomonadales > Pseudomonadaceae > Pseudomonas > Pseudomonas reactans. The sequence continues at coordinate 100,653 of NZ_JACAQP010000008.1, forward strand.
GAGGTACGGGCAAAACCCTCTTGGAATATTTAAGCGTGTCACTGAATCGCCAGAAGGTTTCACCATCACCATGCGCGACTCTTGCACGGTTCGGCTTACCCGTGCCGAGCTGGAAATGGCACGGGCGGCTGCCAACTTCCATGGTGAGGATAAAGGCCTGGTTGACGATGCTATCTTCCTTTACGCGGCGAGCGCCAAGCGTGCTCAACTGGAGAATCACGAATTCCGCGCGGGCGCCGGTTTTGACGCCGCCCTGAAAACGCTGAACGACGGTGAGGTTCCTGGCGATGCGTTGCGCCGCCTCGGCTTGTACGCCTTTACCCGCCCCAGCAGCGTGCAGGAACTGGCATCAGGTGTGCCAGGCACCTTGGCGAACTTTAGGCACTCGGTGGTCGTGGTAGAGGGTGCCATGGATGAATATGGGGTCAAACGCGATTTGCAAGGCTCGGACTGGATGCAACAGGGCGGTCACGCCTTGAAACTGGTTTAACCCCGGCCATCTCCCGCGAGCAAACGCTCCCGGAATCCAGTTATGGGCAGTGGCCGGCTGTGCAGATACCCTTGGTACAAATGGCAACCCAGGCCCTGCAGGAAGGCGAGTTGGTCCTGGGTTTCCACGCCTTCGGCAATCACCTCCAGGTTCAGGCTGCGGGCCATGGCGACAATGGCGCGGATGATCTCGGCGTCGTTGGGGTCATGGGTCGCATCGCGCACAAAGGACTGGTCAATCTTCAGCGCATCCACCGGCAGGCGCTTGAGGTAGGTCAGCGATGAATAGCCGGTACCGAAGTCATCCATCGCAAAGCTCACGCCGAGTTTTTTCAAGCGGCGCATTTTGCTGATGGTGTCGTCCAGGTTCTGGATCACGATGCCCTCGGTGATTTCCAGTTTCAACAGGCTGAACGGCAGCTCGTGCTGCTTGAGGCTGCGCTCTACCCGCTCCACGAAGTCGTTCTGGCGGAACTGCCGGGGGCTGATGTTCACGCACAGGCTGAAATTCAGCGGGTCGACCAAGCCTTCTGCAATCAGCTGTTGGAAGGCCGCGCAGGCTTCATCCAGGATCCAGGTGCCGACTTCAAGGATCAGGCCGCTGTCCTCCAGCACCTTGATGAATTCGGAGGGCGATTGCGCACCCAGTTGCGGATGCTGCCAGCGCACCAGGGCCTCGGCGCCGACGATCCGGTTACCACGCGCGTCCACCTGCGGTTGGTAATGCACGCTGAACTCGCCGCGCGACAGGGCCAGGCGCAGATCGGTCTCCATGCGCAGGCGTTCGCTGGCAGTTTTTTGCATGCTGTTGTGGAACATCTGCGTGGTGTTACGCCCTGAGTCCTTGGCGCGGTACAGGGCGATATCGGCGCGCTTGAGCAAGTCCGCCGGCGTGGAGCCGTGATCGGGAATCAACGCCACGCCAATGCTCGGCGTGACTTGCAAACGATGGCCATCCAGGAACATCGGTTCCGAAAGCAGTTCACGCAAGGTGTCGGCCAGTTCCTGGACCTGACGGCTGACTTCCGTGCGCGTGCCATCCAGGCCGCTGAGCAGCACCACGAACTCATCGCCACCCAGGCGCGCCACGGTGTCTTCCATGCGCACGCTGGCTTCCAGGCGGGCGGTGACGATCTTCAGCACCGTGTCGCCCACCGGATGGCCGAGGGAATCGTTGATGTGCTTGAAGTGGTCGAGGTCGAGGAACAACAGCGCGCCGCGCAGGTTATGCCGCTTGAGCAGGGCGATCTGTTGGCTCAGGCGGTCCATCAACAAGGCGCGATTGGGCAGGTTGGTCAGCGGGTCGTGGTAGGCCAGATGGCGGATCTGCGCTTGGGCATTTTTCAGCAGACTCACGTCCCGCGCGGTCAACAGCAGGCACGGGGTTTCATTCAGGGTGATGGGCTCTACCGAGACTTCCACCGCCAGCAACTCGCCGCGTTTGTTGTGCCAGAGCATTTCCAAGTGATGGATGCGGCCCTTGATCTGCAATTCGGCCAGCAGCGCGGCGCGTTGATTCTCGTCGGCCCAGATGCCGATCTGGTAGAGGGTCAGGCCAATGGCTTCCTCGGCGCGATAGCCGGTCAGGCGACAGAAACCATCGTTGACCTCCACATAGCGGCCGGTGTCGCGCTCAGTGATGGAAATCGCATCGGGGCTGGAATGAAAGGCCTTGGCAAATTTCTCTTCGCTGGCCTTGAGCGCAGCTTCCGAGCGTTGTTGCTGAGTGATGTCGCGCAAGGTGGTGACGATACATGGCTGGTCACCGACTTTGATCAAACGGCTGGAAATCACACAGGTCAGCGCCTGGCCGTTCTTGTGATGCACCACGATCGCCACATTGCTCAGCGCCTGCTCGCGGATCACCCTCTCGATCCGTTGCAGGCGCTTGCTGGATTCGTCCCACAGGCCGATCTGCTCGGCACTCTTGTCGATCACTTCGGCGGCCGTCCAGCCAAAGGTCTGGGTGAACGCGGGGTTGATCTCGATAAACGCACCGCTGTCCAGGCCGGTGACGCAGATCGGGTCGGGGCTGGCTTGAAAGAGGCTGGCGAATTTTTCTTCGGAGGCGGTCAGGCGCTGTTCGCGTTCGACCTGGTCGGTGATGTCGAGCAAGGTGCCGGCCATGCGCAGCGGCGCGCCGTGTTCATCGCGGTACAGGCGCGCGCGGCTTTCGAGGTAGCGTGAGCTGCCGTCCTCCATGGGCACGCGGTAAGTCAGTTGGTAGTTGCCGGCCGGGCCCTCACGCAGGGTGCGGTAGGCATTGCGCATGCTATCGCGCTCGTCATCGGGCATGCCTTCGAAGAACGCATCGAACGACTCATGGAAGGGTTCCGGCGGCAGGCCGTGCAATTGGGCGGCGCGGGCCGAGCCATAGAGCATGCCGGTCGGGATGTGCCAGTCCCAGGTGCCCAGTTGCGCCGAGTCCAGGGCCAGGTCGAGGCGTTCCTGGCTGTCCTTGAGGGCTTGCTCGGCGTTTTTGCGCTCGGTGGTGTCCAGGAATGTGCTGATCAGGTAGGCCTCTCCCTCCAGCTCGACCTTTTGCGCGCTGAGGGTACCGTCGTGGATCTGGCCGTTACTGGCGCAAAACTGCACCTCCATGGTGATCGGCTCGCCCTTGCGTTGGGTGGCTTTGACCAACTGCACGCGTTGCTCCGGGTGACGCCACAGGCCGAGGTCCAGGGTGGTGCGGCCGATGGCGTCGGCGAGCGGCCAGCCGAACAGCATTTCGAAGTACTGGTTGGCCTCGCTGATCAGGCCGTCGGCCTGGCGGGTCAGCAGGACCATGTTCGGGCACAGGTGGAACAACGTGGCGAAGCGTTTTTCGGAGTGGCTGAGGGCGGTTTCTCGGTCGCGCTGGTGGGTGATCTCGCGGATCACTCCGATCATGCGGCGCCGCCCGGTCTTGTCCGGCGCCAGGCTGCCGTTGATTTCCAGCCAATGAAGGCTGCCATCCGGCCATTGGATACGGTGATGCATGGCCTGTTCGAACGGCTCGCCCGCCAGCACCGCATGGAACGCCCGCACCACACGAGCACTGTCTTCGGGGGCCAGCAGGTCGAGGTAGTCCAGGTCCTTGGGCAGTGGCTGGCGCGGATCAAAGCCGAACAACGCCTGGGTGCCCCGCGACCAACTGATGCGCCCGGTGTCGATTTCCCAGCACCATGCTCCCAGCCTGGCAGCATTGAGCGCTGCCAGCAATTGCGGGGCGCTGTCCCAGCTTTGTTCCGCCGCTTGAGGGTCAAGGGCGTAGATGCGGGGCAGGGGTGGCACGGAATCGACGGGGTTGCGCATTATCAAAGGGCCTTGGCTCAATGGGCGTTCGGCGCGGATTTATTCAGGCCTGGAGGCCGCACAGCTTCATGCCGGTATCCCTGGCAGATCGACCTGTGCATCCAATAGGCTCATGAAAGCCCGCGCAGCGTTCGACAGCGTCCTTTCGGTGTGCACGATATAGCCTAGCTGGCGACTGAGCTGTATGCCCGGCAAAGCGATACTTGCCACCTGATCATCCAGCATAGTGCGCGGCAACACGCTCCAGGCCAGGCCGATCGACACCATCATCTTGATGGTTTCCAGATAGTTAGTGCTCATCGCGATGTTCGGCGTGAGGCCCTGGGCTTCGAACAACCGGCTGACAATATGGTGGGTAAAGGTGTTGCCACCGGGGAAAACGGCGGGGTGGCCGGCAATATCGGCCAGGCTGATGCTGCCGTTGCTGATCAGGCTGTGCTCCGGCGCGACCACGAAATCCAGCGGGTCATCCCAAACCGGGGTGGCGCGCACCAGGTTGTGAGGATCGGGCGCCAGCGTGATCACCGCCACTTCGGCGCGGCCATGGAGGATTTCTTCGTAGGCCACTTCCGAATCGAGGAACTGAATATCCAGCGCCACATTCGGGTATTCCCGGGTAAAAGTGCGCAGCACCGGCGGCAAGCGATGCAGGCCGATGTGGTGACTGGTGGCCAGGGTCAGGCGGCCGCTGACTTCGCCGGTCAGGTTGGTCAGGGCGCGACGCGTGTCGTCCAGCACGTTGAGAATCTGATAAGCCCGTGGCAGCAAGGCCCGGCCGGCCTCGGTCAAGCCGACTTCACGGCCCAGGCGGTCGAACAAACGCACCTTTAATTGCTGCTCCAGACCGGCGATGCGCTTGCTGATGGCCGGTTGGGTCAAGTGCAGGCGTTCACCGGCGCCGGAGAAGCTGCCGGTCTCGGCGATGGCAATAAAGGCGTTGAGGTTGGCCAAGTCCATTGTGGTATTCCAGTTGGTAATCCAAAGCATAAAAAATATGAATTTGAGTTATTTAATGTAGCGCCATACCATCAGCCTCACAAGCCAAAGGGTTATTGAAAAGCCCGGCATAGAGAAACACCGCTGATGAGGACCGACTGATGGCCGGCAAAACGCTTTACGACAAGCTTTGGGATTCCCATGAAGTGAAACGGCGCGACGATGGCTCGTCGCTGATCTATATCGACCGTCACATCATCCATGAAGTGACCTCGCCCCAAGCGTTCGAAGGCTTGCGACTGGCCGGGCGCAAGCCTTGGCGCGTCGACTCCATCATCGCCACCCCCGACCACAACGTACCGACCACGCCTGAGCGCAAGGGCGGCATCGAAGCCATTGCCGACCAGGTGTCGCGTCTGCAGGTACAGACCCTCGACGACTACTGCGACGAATATGGCATTACTGAATTCAAGATGAATGACGTGCGTCAAGGCATCGTGCACGTGATCGGCCCGGAGCAGGGCGCCACCTTGCCGGGCATGACCGTGGTCTGCGGTGATTCGCACACCTCCACCCACGGTGCCTTTGGCGCCTTGGCCCATGGCATCGGCACGTCCGAGGTGGAACATGTGTTCGCCACCCAGTGCCTGGTTGCCAAGAAAATGAAGAACATGCTGGTTCGCGTTGAGGGCAAATTGCCGTTCGGCGTGACCGCCAAAGACATTGTGCTGGCTGTGATCGGCAAAATCGGCACCGCCGGCGGTAATGGCCATGCCATCGAGTTCGCCGGCAGCGCCATTCGCGACCTGTCCATCGAAGGCCGCATGACCATCTGCAACATGTCCATTGAAGCCGGAGCCCGTGTGGGCATGGTGGCGGCGGACGAAAAGACCGTTGAATACGTTAAAGGTCGTCCATTTGCACCTGCGGGTGCTGATTGGGACGCCGCCGTTGAAGCCTGGAAAGACCTGGTCTCCGATGCCGACGCGGTGTTCGACACCGTGGTCGAACTCGACGCAACCCAGATCAAGCCACAAGTCAGCTGGGGCACGTCGCCGGAAATGGTCCTGGCCGTTGACCAGAACGTGCCGGACCCGGCCAAAGAGGCCGATCTGGTCAAGCGTGGTTCCATCGAGCGCGCCTTGAAGTACATGGGTTTGCAGGCCAACCAGGCGATCACCGACATTCAGTTGGACCGCGTGTTCATCGGCTCCTGCACCAACTCGCGGATCGAAGACCTGCGCGCCGCAGCCGTCATCGCCAAGGGCCGCAAAGTGGCGTCGACCATCAAGCAAGCCATCGTGGTGCCAGGCTCCGGTCTGGTTAAAGCCCAGGCTGAAGCCGAGGGCCTTGACAAGATTTTCCTCGAAGCCGGTTTTGAATGGCGTGAGCCGGGCTGCTCGATGTGCCTGGCGATGAACCCGGACCGTTTGGAATCGGGCGAGCATTGCGCGTCTACGTCCAACCGTAACTTCGAAGGGCGTCAGGGCGCCGGTGGGCGTACCCACCTGGTCAGCCCGGCCATGGCCGCTGCGGCGGCCGTCAACGGTCGTTTCATCGACGTTCGCGAATTGATCTGAGGAATACCCGATGCGTGCTTTTACTCAACACACCGGCCTTGTCGCCCCTTTGGATCGCGCCAACGTCGACACCGACCAGATCATCCCCAAGCAGTTCTTGAAGTCGATCAAGCGCACCGGGTTCGGCCCGAACCTGTTCGACGAGTGGCGCTACCTGGACGTGGGCTACGCCTACCAGGACAACTCCAAGCGCCCGCTGAACAAGGACTTCGTGCTCAACGCCGAACGTTACCAAGGCGCCAGCGTACTGCTGGCCCGCGAGAACTTCGGTTGCGGCTCCAGCCGTGAACACGCGCCGTGGGCCCTGGAAGAATATGGCTTTCGCAGCATCATCGCGCCGAGTTATGCCGACATCTTCTTCAACAACAGCTTCAAGAACGGCCTGTTGCCGATCATCTTGACCGACGCAGAAGTCGACGAGCTGTTCAAGCAGGTGGAAGCCGAAGAGGGCTACCAACTGACCGTCGACCTGGCCGCGCAAACCGTGACCCGTCCAGACGGCAAGGTGTATCACTTTGAAGTGGATGCGTTCCGTAAGCACTGCCTGATCAACGGCTTGGACGACATCGGCCTGACCTTGCAGGACGGCGATGCGATTGCCGCGTTTGAAGCCAAGCACCGGGCGAGCCAGCCTTGGTTGTTTCGCGACGCGTAAACCCTGTAGGAGCGAGCTTGCTCGCGAAAAATTCAAGAGCGCCGCGTTCATTCAGGATTCGAGCGTCATCGTTGACGACCTTCGCGAGCAAGCTCGCTCCTACAAAAGCACCACCCTTGAGGAGCTTTCCATGACCACCACCGCCCACACCCAAGTCGTGCAAAAACAATTCGGCGAGCAAGCCTCCGCCTACCTGAGCAGTGCCGTGCACGCCCAAGGCACCGAATTCGCGCTGCTGCAGGCCGAACTGGCCGGGCAGGGCGCTGCACGACTGCTGGATTTGGGCTGCGGTGCCGGTCATGTCAGTTTCCATGTGGCGCCTCTGGTAAAAGAAGTGGTGGCCTACGACCTGTCCCAGCAGATGCTCGACGTAGTCGCCGCTGCGGCGACAGATCGGGGTCTGGGTAACATCCGCACCGTCCACGGCGCCGCCGAACGCCTGCCATTCGCCGATGGCGAGTTCGACTTCGTGTTCAGCCGTTATTCGGCCCACCACTGGAGCGACCTCGGCCTGGCCCTGCGCGAAGTGCGCTGCGTACTCAAACCGGGCGGTGTGGCGGCGTTCGTCGACGTCTTGTCACCGGGCAGCCCGCTGTTGGACACTTACCTGCAAACCGTCGAAGTGCTGCGTGACACCAGCCACGTGCGTGATTATTCCGCCGCCGAGTGGATGCAGCAGCTCAGCGAGTCTGGCCTGCATGTGCGCACCAGCAGTCGCCAGCGTCTGCGCCTGGAATACACCTCGTGGGTCGAGCGCATGCGCACGCCAGCAGTACTGCGCGCTGCCATCCTTGAGTTGCAGAAGGCGATGGGCCAGGAAGTGCGCGATTATTACGAAATTCAGGCCGACGGCACCTTCAGCACCGACGTGCTGGTGGTCTTTGCCGAACGCTGATTGATTTTTCCCGACCTGCCCACGGGCGGGTCGCTTGATGAAATGAGGAACGCATGAGCAAGCAGATTCTGATTCTCCCTGGCGACGGTATTGGTCCGGAAATCATGGCCGAAGCGGTCAAGGTGCTGGAACTCGCCAACAGCAAGTACAGCCTGGGCTTCGAGCTGAGCCACGACGTGATCGGCGGCGCGGCCATCGACAAGCACGGCGTGCCGCTGGCCGACGAAACCCTGGACCGCGCCCGCGCGGCCGACGCCGTATTGCTCGGCGCTGTGGGCGGCCCGAAATGGGACAAGATCGAACGTGACATCCGCCCTGAGCGCGGCCTGCTGAAGATCCGTGCGCAACTGGGCCTGTTCGGCAACCTGCGCCCGGCGATCCTCTACCCGCAACTGGCTGACGCGTCGAGCCTCAAGCCGGAAGTGGTCGCGGGCCTGGATATCCTCATAGTGCGCGAGCTGACCGGTGGTATCTACTTCGGCTCGCCACGTGGCGTGCGTGAGCTGGAAAATGGCGAGCGTCAGGCCTACGACACCCTGCCGTACAGCGAGAGCGAAATCCGCCGTATTGCCCGTGTCGGCTTCGACATGGCTCGCGTGCGTGGCAAGAAGGTCTGCTCGGTGGACAAGGCCAACGTCCTGGCCTCCAGCCAGTTGTGGCGCGAAATTGTCGAAGAAGTGGCCAAGGACTACCCGGATGTCGAACTGAGCCACATGTACGTCGACAACGCCGCCATGCAACTGGTGCGTGCACCTAAGCAGTTTGACGTGATCGTCACCGATAACCTGTTCGGCGACATCCTGTCCGACCAGGCGTCGATGCTCACCGGTTCCATTGGCATGCTGCCGTCGGCGTCTCTGGACACCAACAACAAGGGCATGTACGAGCCTTGCCACGGTTCGGCGCCGGACATCGCGGGCCAGGGCATTGCCAACCCGTTGGCGACGATTTTGTCGATCTCGATGATGCTGCGTTACAGCTTCAACCTGGCGGACGCGGCGGACGCGATCGAGAAGGCGGTGAGCCTAGTGCTGGACCAGGGCTTGCGCACCGGCGACATCTGGTCGCAGGGTTGCACCAAGGTCGGTACGCAAGAAATGGGCGACGCAGTAGTCGCCGCGCTGCGGAATCTGTAATCTCTCGGGCCCCCTTGCAGAAGTTTGCTGCAGGCGGCCCACTTTTTAACAAGGTGTAGTTGCGATGAAACGTGTAGGTCTGATCGGTTGGCGCGGTATGGTCGGTTCCGTGCTCATGCAGCGGATGCTGGAAGAGCAGGATTTCGATCTTATTGAGCCGGTGTTTTTCACCACTTCGAATGTGGGTGGCCAAGGGCCGTCTGTGGGCAAGGATATTGCCCCGCTCAAGGACGCCTACAACATTGAAGAGCTGAAAACCCTCGACGTGATTCTGACCTGTCAGGGTGGCGACTACACCAGCGAAGTCTTCCCGAAGCTGCGCGAAGCCGGCTGGCAGGGTTACTGGATCGACGCCGCGTCGAGCCTGCGCATGCAGGACGATGCTGTGATCATCCTCGACCCGGTGAACCGCAAGGTCATCGACCAGCAACTGGACGCGGGCACCAAGAACTACGTCGGCGGCAACTGCACCGTCAGCCTGATGCTGATGGGCCTGGGCGGCTTGTTCGAAGCCGGCCTGGTCGAGTGGATGAGCGCCATGACCTATCAGGCAGCCTCCGGTGCCGGCGCGCAGAACATGCGTGAGCTGATCAAGCAAATGGGCGCGACCCACGCGGCTGTCGCCGATCAACTGGCCGACCCGGCCAGCGCGATTCTCGACATCGACCGCCGTGTGGCCGAAGCCATGCGCAGCGAGGCCTACCCGACCGAAAACTTCGGCGTGCCATTGGCCGGTAGCCTGATCCCATGGATCGACAAGGAGCTGCCGAACGGCCAAAGCCGTGAAGAGTGGAAGGCCCAGGCCGAGACCAACAAGATCCTCGGTCGCTTCAAGAGCCCGATCCCGGTGGACGGCATCTGCGTGCGTATCGGCGCGATGCGCTGCCACAGCCAGGCGCTGACCATCAAGCTGAACAAAGACGTACCGATCAGCGATATCGAAGCCTTGATCAGCCAGCACAACCCCTGGGTCAAGCTGGTGCCGAACAACCGCGACATCAGCATGCAGGAGCTGAGCCCGACCAAGGTTACCGGCACCCTGAATGTCCCGGTGGGCCGCCTGCGCAAGTTGAACATGGGCAGCCAGTTCCTCGGTGCGTTCACCGTAGGCGACCAACTGCTGTGGGGCGCGGCCGAACCGCTGCGCCGGATGCTGCGGATCTTGCTGGAGCGTTGATCGCTTGAAGCAATAAGAAAAACCCGCGACTGGTCACAGGCGCGGGTTTTTTATTGGCCTCACCCCCAGCCACCCGGTAAAGTGCCGCTCCCCCCGCAATGCCCGAGGCAGCCCCCATGACCCAGACCTTTGAAATCGCCGTGATCGGCGCTACCGGCACCGTTGGCGAGACCCTGGTGCAGATCCTCGAAGAGTTGAACTTCCCGGTGGGCACCCTGTATTTGCTGGCGGGCAGCAATTCTGCCGGCGCATCGGTGCCGTTTCGTGGCAAGAACGTGCGGGTCAAGGAGGTCGATGAATTCGACTTCAATAAGGTGCAACTGGCGTTCTTTGCGGCGGGTCCGGCGGTCACCCTGAGTTTCGCCCCGCGCGCCACGGCGGCGGGTTGCTCGGTGATTGACTTGTCGGGCGCGTTGTCGGCCGAACAGGCGCCGCGCGTGGTACCGGAAGCCAATGCCCATGTGCTCGATGGCCTGGAAAAACCCTTCCGGCTCGGCAGCCCGAGTCCGTCGGCGACCCATTTGGCGGTAGTGCTGGCGCCCTTGCGCAGTATGTTGGATATCCAGCGCGTGAGCGTTACCGCCAACCTGGCGATGTCGTCCCAGGGGCGTGAAGCCGTCAGCGAATTGGCCCGGCAAACTGCCGAGCTGCTGAATATGCGCCCACTGGAGCCGAAACTGTTTGATCGGCAGGTTGCTTTCAATCTACTGGCACAAGTCGGCCAACCGGACGACCAAGGCCATACCGATCTGGAGAAAAGGCTGATACACGAATTGCGTGCAGTGCTGGAAACTCCATTGCTAAAGATTTCCGCAACCTGCGTTCAAGCGCCGGTGTTTTTTGGCGATAGCCTGACTGTGTCTCTGCAATTGGGCGCACCGGTCGACCTCGCCGCCGTGAACCGCCTGCTCGACGCAGCGACAGGAATAGAGCTTGTGGAAGAGGGTGACTACCCAACAGCGGTGGGCGACGCGGTCGGCCAGGACGTGGTCTATGTAGGACGGGTTCGCGCAGGTGTGGATGACCCGGCGGAACTAAATCTGTGGCTGACGTCAGATAACGTACGCAAGGGCGCCGCACTGAACGCCGTACAGCTGGCGCAGTTGTTGATAAAAGGCCTTGCGTAAAAGATACTTGGCGGCAATTTGTAGATTGATTCTAACCAAGCGCTATGCTTGGCCCCAGGCAGGAAAAGTTGCGCGTCGGTGACCTATCGGCTCGCCATGCCTTATGGCAGCGGTTACCAACCTTCTCGCAGGCCGGGGAGTGTTCAAACAAAGGATGAGGCTATGGTTCAAGTTCGCAAACTGGTGTTAGCAATAGCGGCCGCCTCGGCGCTGTCCTCCGGTATGGCGCAGGCGCTGCAGCTGGGGGAGATGACCCTCAAGTCGAAGTTGAACCAGCCGTTGGCGGTGGAAATCGAATTGCTCGACGTCGGTGGCCTCACCGCTTCCGAGATCACGCCGAGCCTCGCTTCGTCCCAAGCCTTTGTGGATGCAGGCGTTGACCGCCAGGCGTTCCTCGAAGACCTGACGTTTACCCCGGTGATCAACCCCAGCGGACGCAGCGTGGTGCGTGTCACCTCCAGCAAGCCGTTGCCCGATTCCTACGTACGTTTCCTGCTGCAAGTGCAATGGCCCAATGGCCGTTTGATGCGCGACTACAGCGTGTTGCTCGACCCGGCCAAATTCGACCAGCCTGCTCCGACGACCGCCGCGCCTGCCCCGCGCCTGGCGGCACCGGCCAGCAGCGCGCCCGCCGCAAGCAAGCCGGCACAGCACACCACCACCTCCCGCGACACCTTGTGGGAAATTGCCGCGAAGAACCGTAACGGCGGCTCGGTACAGCAGACCATGCTGGCGATTCAGGCGCTGAATCCTGACGCGTTTATCGACGGCAACATCAACCGTTTGAAGACCGGCCAGGTCCTGCGCCTGCCTGATCCCGTACAAAGCACCGCGCTGCCGCAACCCCAGGCGATCGCCGAAGTCAGCGCGCAGAACGCCGCCTGGCGCCAAGGCCGACGTGCCGCCACCAACCCGACGGCGGGCAAGCAGCAACTGGATGCCACCAAACGCACCCAGGCCGGCAATGCCCCGGCGAGTACAAACACCAAGGACAACTTGAGCCTGGTTTCTGCCGAAGCGGCCAAGAAGGGGATCAAGGGCAAGGCGGGCGATAGTGCGGGGTTGAGCGACAAACTGGCGATGACCCAGGAGCAACTGGACACCACTCGTCGCGACAACGAAGAACTCAAAAGCCGCGCGGCAGACCTGCAAAGCCAGTTGGATAAACTGCAGAAACTGATTCAACTGAAAAACGATCAGCTCGCGCGTCTGCAGGCTGAGAAGGGCGCCCCGACCGCTCCGGCCACGGCGACGATGCCCGCGCAGTTGGCGGGTGAGCCGGCTGCTGCTCCGACAGTGCCCGACGCCGCTGCTACCCCTGCGCCCGCCGCGCCAGTGTCTGAGCCGATCAAGGCGGATGCAGCGCCTGCCAGCACCGAAGGTAAATTCAACGACCTGCTGACCAATCCGATTGTGCTTGGCGTGATCGGTGGTGCCGCTGGCCTGCTGGTGTTGCTGCTCCTGCTGTTGTGGGCGCGCCATCGCAATGCGCGCCGCGAAGAAGAAAAGCACCTGCGCATGGCGCGCGCGCTGGCTGAAGAACCGGCGTTCACCTCGAATATCGACCAGGACTTGCCGCCAGACAGCTTCGAAGGCCTGGAAGTGCCGCCGCCAACCGTCAAGCTGGCCGCCGCTCCAGCGTCAGCGGTTGAACCAGCAGTTGCCGTGCCGACCGTCGCTTCCGTGCTGGCGCCTCTGGCGGTTGCCGTGGCCCCGGCGAACTCCAGCGATGCGCTGGCCCAAGCCCAGTCGCTTGTCGATCGTGGCCACCTGAACCAGGCTGCCGACGTGCTGGAACAGGCGATCAAACAGGAACCCAAGCGCAGCGACCTGCGTTTGAAACTGATGGAAGTCTACGGCCTGCAAAACGACAAGGACGGTTTCGTGACCCAGGAGCGTCAACTGGTGGCCAATGGTGACAACCATGCCCAGGTCGAACAGCTCAAGAGCCGCTTCCCGGCCATGGCCGTGCTGGCGGCAGGCGTCAGCGCCGCGGTGGCTGCGGCGGCCCTGGATGCTCAATACGTCAAGGATTTGCTGGAAGACAAACCCGCCCCTGCGGAGCCCGAAGCCTTCGACACCGATTTCGACCTGAGCCTGGACGAGCTGGAGGAAGCCTCCCCAGCCGAGCTCAAGGACGATCAGCAGACCTTCGAATCGCTGCTGCAACAGCAAACCGAAGCTCAGGCTGCTCCGGATGACCTGTCGGACTTCGACCTGGACCTGCAACTGGATGCACCGGCGTCGGCGCAATCGGATGACGACTTCCTCTCGGGCCTGGAAGAGCAGATGAAGGACGTGCCGGCTGTCGAGCCGCCCACCCTGACCCCTGCGGCGTTGGATGACTTCGACCTGCCGGAAGACTTCGACCTGTCCTTGGCCGATGAGCCGGAAGCTGCCGCCAAGCCTGACGCCTTTGCGTCCGAGCTGGATGACGTCAACGCCGAGTTGGACCGTTTGTCCCAGAGCCTGGAACATCCGTCCATCGAGCCTTCGTTCACCGCAGAAGATGCGGCGAAGGGCGACGATGAGCCGGAATTCGACTTCCTTTCCGGCACGGACGAGGTGGCCACCAAGCTTGACCTGGCCCAGGCTTATATCGACATGGGCGATGCGGACGGTGCGCGGGACATCCTCAGCGAAGTGCTGACCGAAGGCGACGAAACTCAGCGCGGCGAGGCCAAGGAAATGCTCGGCCGCATTTAACGGGCGACGCCTATCCAGTGTGGGAGCGGTCTTGCTCGCGAAGACGGCGTGTCAGTCAATGATGTTGTGACTGATCCGCCCCCTTCGCGAGCAAGCCCGCTCCCACATTTTGCTAGGGGCCAATCCGTAACAAAAGTGCCCATCACGCTTTACGGTCTTTATAATGGCCGCCTTTGCGCAACTCATCAGGCTCTCAGTTCTTGGCAAATATAGATAACGCGGCCGCCGAAATGGCGGCCGCAGGCTTTTACCGCATCGCCCTGGGCGTGGAATACAAAGGTTCGCGCTATCGCGGCTGGCAGCGTCAGGCGTCCGGCGTACTGACGGTGCAGGAAACCCTGGAGAAAGCACTGTCGAAAGTCGCTGATTCGCCAGTGTCGCTGATGTGCGCTGGGCGCACCGATGCAGGCGTGCACGCCTGTGGCCAGGTGGTGCACTTCGACACCCAGGCTGAGCGGTCCATGAAGGCCTGGGTGATGGGCGCTAATATCAATTTGCCCCATGACGTCAGCGTCAGTTGGGCCAAGGTCATGCCGGCGCATTTTCATGCGCGCTTCAAGGCCATCGCTCGGCGTTATCGCTATGTGATCTACAACGACCAGATCCGTCCGGCGCACCTCAACGAAGAAATCACCTGGAACCACCGCCCGCTCGACGCCGAGCGCATGGCCGAGGCTGCGCAGCATCTGGTCGGCGTGCATGATTTCAGTGCCTTCCGTGCCGGCCAGTGCCAGGCCAAGTCGCCGATCAAGGAAGTTCATCATCTGCGGGTGACTCGTCACGGCAAGATGATCGTGCTGGATATTCGCGCTGGTGCGTTCCTGCACCATATGGTTCGAAACATTGCCGGGGTGCTGATGACCATCGGCACCGGCGAGCGTCCGGTGGAATGGGCCAGGGAAGTGCTGGAAAGCCGTGTCCGCCGTACGGGCGGGGTCACGGCGCATCCGTTCGGCCTGTACCTGGTGGATGTGGAGTACCGCGACGAGTTCGAATTGCCGGAACGTTTTATCGGGCCACACTTCCTCACAGGTTTCAGCGAACTTGGCGGCTGACGCCCGGAAAAGCTTTTGTTACCATCCGGGACTTTCTCGGTCCAATCCCTGGGGTTTCCACGACATGTCAGCCGTTCGCAGCAAGATTTGCGGGATTACCCGCATAGAAGACGCGTTGGCGGCGGTCGAGGCGGGGGCGGACGCCATCGGTTTCGTGTTCTATGCCAAGAGCCCGCGGGCGGTGAATGTGGTGCAGGCGCGGGCGATCATCGCCGCCTTGCCGCCGTTCGTGACCACCGTGGGGTTGTTCGTCAACGCCAGTCGCTGCGAACTCAACGAGACCCTGGATGCCGTACAACTGGACATGCTGCAGTTCCACGGCGACGAAACGCCGGAAGAATGTGAAAGCTACCAGCGTCCGTATATCAAGGCGTTGCGCGTGAAGGCCGGGGATGACATCGCGGCAGCGTGTGCGGCCTATGGTGGCGCTCGCGGGATTCTGCTGGATACCTATGTCGAAGGCGTGCCCGGCGGTACGGGTGAAGCGTTCGATTGGTCGCTGATTCCCGAAGGCTTGAGCAAGTCGATCATCCTGGCTGGCGGGCTCAATCCCGCAAACGTCTCGGTGGCTATCGAGCAGGTCCGCCCTTATGCCGTGGATGTCAGCGGCGGCGTGGAGCAGGGCAAGGGCATCAAGGATCACGACAAGATTCGCGCATTTATGCAAGCTGTGCGCGGGATGTGACGGCTGGCAGTCTGCCGCCGTCCATAACTACCACTGTGTAAAACAGCCCGGCGCCGCCTGAGGGTGGCCTGGAAACGAAGTGGCAACCCTGCGCTGGCAGGTTGTCTGGAAGGCTGAGGATACATGCGGGAAAAGGCCGGTCGAACGTCTGACCCCGTCCAGCATGTGTCATCGCCACATATGAATTTAGCTCAAGGGCATACGCGGGGCTGTGTTCAAGCCACCGGTACTGGAGAAAGAAAGCATGAGCAACTGGTTAGTAGACAAACTGATCCCTTCGATCATGCGTTCCGAGGTGAAGAAAAGCTCGGTTCCTGAAGGTCTGTGGCACAAGTGCCCATCCTGCGACGCGGTGTTGTACCGTCCGGAGCTGGAAAAGACTTTGGACGTTTGCCCCAAGTGCAACCACCACATGCGTATCGGCGCCCGCGCCCGCATCGACATTTTCCTGGACGCAGAAGGCCGCAACGAGCTGGGTGCCGACCTGGAGCCAGTTGACCGCCTCAAGTTCCGCGACAGTAAGAAGTACAAGGACCGTCTGGTCGGCGCGCAGAAGCAGACCGGCGAGAAGGACGCGCTGATTTCCGTCAGCGGCAAACTGCTCGGCATGCCTGTGGTGGTATCTGCGTTTGAGTTCTCCTTCATGGGCGGCTCCATGGGTGCCATCGTCGGTGAGCGCTTTGTTCGCGCCGCCAACTATGCCCTGGAAAACCGTTGCCCGATGATCTGCTTCGCCGCCTCCGGTGGTGCGCGCATGCAGGAAGCCCTGATCTCCCTGATGCAAATGGCCAAGACCTCTGCGGTACTGGCGCGTCTGCGCGAAGAAGGCATCCCGTTCATCTCCGTGCTGACCGACCCGGTCTACGGCGGCGTTTCCGCCAGCCTGGCGATGCTGGGTGACGTCATCGTCGGCGAGCCCAAGGCCCTGATCGGTTTTGCCGGCCCGCGTGTGATCGAGCAGACCGTACGTGAAAAACTGCCGGAAGGCTTCCAACGCAGCGAGTTCCTGCTGGAGCACGGTGCGATTGACCTGATCATCCCGCGCGGTGAGCTACGTCCGCGCCTGGGCAACCTGCTGGCACAAATGATGGGCCTGCCGACCCCTGTGTACGTCGCGCCTAAAGTTGAACCGATTGTCGTGCCGCCGGTGCCTGCAAACCTATGACCCAACGTACCCTGGGCGAATGGCTCGCCTACCTTGAGCAGTTGCATCCGTCCGCCATCGACATGGGCCTGGAGCGCTCGCAACAGGTAGCGGCCCGCCTCGGGTTGGGCCGGCCGGCGCCGCGCGTGATCACGGTGACCGGCACCAACGGCAAAGGCTCTACCTGTGCCTTTGTCGCGGCGCTGCTGCAGGCCCAAGGGCTGAAAGTCGGCGTCTACAATTCCCCGCACCTGCTGCGTTACAACGAGCGTGTGCAGCTCAATGGTGTCGAAGCCACCGATGAGCAACTCTGCGAAGCCTTCGCCGCGCTCGATGCCGGCCGGGGCGAGATTTCCCTGACCTACTTCGAGATGGGCACCTTGGCGGCGTTCTGGCTGTTTGAGCGTGCGCAACTCGATGTGGTGGTGCTGGAAGTCGGCCTGGGCGGGCGTCTGGACACGGTCAACGTGGTGGATGCCGACCTGGCGTTGGTCACCAGTATTGGTGTGGACCACGCCGACTACCTGGGCAATACCCGCGAATCCGTGGCCTACGAAAAAGCCGGGATCTTCCGCCAGGGCAAGCCTGCGCTGTGCGGTGATCTGGATCCGCCGCATACCTTGCTCGACAAGGTGCGCGAGCTGGATTGCCCGTTTTTCCTGCGCGGTCGCGACTTCAATCTGGAAATCGGTGCGCAGTACTGGCAATGGCGTGGGCACGATGCTCGCGGCCAGGCCGTAGAGCTGTGCGACCTGCCGCTGCTGAACCTGCCAATGGAAAACGCCGCGCTCGCACTGCAGGCCTATCTGCTGCTGGATCTGCCGTGGAATGCTGAGCAGATTGCCGCCACCTTGCTGGCGACACGTGTAGTCGGGCGATTGGATCGTCGTGAGTTCCAATGGCAAGGCAAGCGCCTGAACCTGTTGCTGGACGTGGGGCATAACCCCCATGCGGCCGAGTACCTGGCGCAACGTCTGTCGCGCACGCCGCCCGTCGGTCGTCGCCTTGCAGTCTTTGGCTTGCTGGCCGATAAGGACCTGGACGGTGTGGTTGCGCCCTTGCTGGGCAATGTCCAGGCGTGGGCCGTAGCGCCACTGGATACCTCGCGCAGCCGTCCGGCCGCCGAGCTGCAAGTGGCCTTGCAGAACCTTGGTGCGCCGGTGGCGTCGTATGCAAGCGTGACCGCTGCCCTTGAAGCGCAGTGCGCCGTTGCCACCCCCGATGATGAGATTCTGTTGTTCGGGTCATTTTATTGTGTTGCCGAGGCGCTCGA
This sequence comes from Pseudomonas reactans, assembly GCF_013387025.1. Classification (NCBI taxonomy): domain Bacteria; kingdom Pseudomonadati; phylum Pseudomonadota; class Gammaproteobacteria; order Pseudomonadales; family Pseudomonadaceae; genus Pseudomonas; species Pseudomonas reactans. The sequence continues at coordinate 118,805 of NZ_JACAQP010000008.1, forward strand.
GTGGTTGGCCCGGCGCTCCACGGAGGAAGCTGCACATGGCATTACTGGATAGCGCATACAAGCAGCGAATGGTCGGAGCCCTGGTGTTGGTGGCGTTGGCGGTGATTTTCCTGCCGATGCTGTTCTCGCGTCAGGACGAAGAGCGTCAGGTGGTCGTCGAAGCCCCGGTCGCTCCACAGGCGCCGGCTGTGCCGCAAGTGCAGGTCGAGCCGGTGGTGGTGCCTGAGCCTCAGGCCTTGCCGGAAGAAGAGCCGGTGCCGAGTGATGCGGAGGTTGCCGCCCAGCAAGCCCCGTCGATGCCGGTTCAGCCGAGCGTGCCGGTGGTCAAGCCAGCACCTGCGCCGACCGTAGCGGCCAAGCCTGCCGCGCCTGCGCCCGCACCGAAGCCGGTAGCGCCGCAACCGGCTGCACCGGGCAAACCGGATGTGGGGCAGAGCCGTATTGATCCGAATGGCCTGCCGATCAGCTGGTCTATTCAAGTCGCCAGCCTGGGCAATCGCGAAGGTGCTGACGCTTTGCAGAAGAAGCTGCGCAGTCAAGGCTACAACGCGTACATCCGCAGCGCTGATGGCAAGAACCGCGTGTTTATCGGGCCACTGATCGAGCGTGCCGAGGCGGATCGCCTGCGGGACTTGTTGGATCGCCAGCAGAACCTCAAGGGTTTTGTGACCCGTTTCCAGCCTGAGCGCGGCTGAATAACTGCCAGCTCCGGTTGGTAATGCGGTTCAAATGTGGGAGCGGGCTTGCTCGCGAATGCGATGGATTAGTTGACTTTTTGGTTGCTGGTCCAGCGCATTCGCGAGCAAGCCCGCTCCCACATTCGTTTTATGGTGGGGTTGAAATCGGATTCGGCCGCCACAAACTATTGATTTGCAAAGCAGTCGTAATCACAGCTTACCGATAGCCCGACGCTCTGCTAAAATGCGCCGCCTCATCTGTCCGTAGGCTGAACTGTGCCATTTACCTGGGTTGATTGGGCGATCGTCGCAATCGTCGCCATCTCCGCTTTGATCAGTCTAAGCCGCGGCTTCGTAAAAGAAGCACTGTCGTTGCTGACCTGGATCATCGCAGGAGTCGTAGCCTGGATGTTCGGCGGTTCATTGTCGGTCTACCTGGCCGGATACATCGAGACACCTTCGGCTCGCGTCATCGCGGGCTGCGCCATCATGTTCATCGCCACGCTGCTGGTGGGAGCAATGGTCAATTATCTTATCGGCGAGTTGATACGTGTCACCGGCCTCTCCGGGACCGATCGATTCCTCGGCATGGCCTTCGGTGCTGCGCGTGGCGCGTTGCTGGTGGTCGTGGCGGTCGGGCTGTTGAGCCTGGGGCCGGTACAGCAGGATTCGTGGTGGCAGGAGTCGGTACTCGTGCCAAAATTTCTATTGGTTGCAGATTGGTCCAAGAACCTCATTTTGGGGTGGAGCAGTCAGTGGCTGGCCAGCGGAATCAGCGTACCCGCTGATCTTCCGTTCAAGGAACATCTCTTACCGGCCAAAACGCCTCAGTAAGCTGTGTTCAGTCAAGATTCATTAAGTAGGGGTTGCGTCGCATGTGTGGCATCGTCGGTATCGTCGGTAAGTCGAACGTCAATCAGGCGCTGTATGACGCGCTAACCGTCCTCCAGCACCGCGGCCAGGACGCTGCCGGTATTGTGACCAGCCACGACGGCCGGTTATTCCTGCGCAAGGACAATGGCCTGGTGCGTGACGTGTTCCATCAGCGTCACATGCAGCGCCTGGTCGGGCACATGGGCATTGGTCATGTGCGTTACCCGACCGCCGGTAGCTCGACGTCGGCTGAAGCTCAACCGTTTTACGTCAACTCGCCTTACGGCATCACCCTGGCGCATAACGGTAACCTGACCAACGTTGAACAGCTGGCCAAGGAGATTTACGAATCTGACCTGCGCCACGTCAACACCAGTTCCGACTCGGAAGTGCTGCTCAACGTGTTCGCCCACGAGCTGGCCCAGCGCGGCAAGCTGCAACCGACCGAAGAGGACGTGTTCGCCGCCGTCACTGACGTGCACAATCGTTGCGTCGGTGGTTACGCCGTTGTGGCCATGGTCACCGGTTATGGCATCGTCGGTTTCCGTGACCCGCATGGCATCCGTCCGATCGTGTTCGGCCAACGTCACACTGACGAAGGCGTCGAATACATGATCGCTTCCGAAAGCGTGTCCCTGGACGTGCTGGGTTTCACCCTGATTCGCGACCTCGCGCCGGGCGAAGCGGTGTACATCACCGAAGACGGCAAGTTGCACACTCGTCAGTGCGCCGTGGCGCCGAAACTCACCCCGTGCATCTTCGAACACGTCTACCTGGCGCGTCCGGATTCGATCATCGACGGCGTTTCGGTGTACAAGGCGCGTCTGCGCATGGGCGAGAAACTGGCCGAGAAGATCCTGCGCGAGCGCCCAGAGCACGACATCGACGTGGTCATCCCTATCCCGGACACCAGCCGCACCGCTGCGCTGGAGTTGGCCAACCACTTGGGCGTCAAGTTCCGCGAAGGCTTTGTGAAGAACCGCTACATTGGCCGTACCTTCATCATGCCGGGCCAGGCGGCGCGCAAGAAGTCGGTGCGCCAGAAGCTCAATGCCATCGAGTTGGAATTCCGCGGCAAGAACGTGATGCTGGTGGATGACTCCATCGTGCGCGGTACTACTTGCAAGCAGATCATCCAGATGGCCCGCGAAGCCGGTGCGAAGAACGTGTACTTCTGTTCTGCAGCCCCAGCGGTGCGTTACCCGAACGTCTACGGCATCGACATGCCGAGCGCCCATGAGCTGATCGCTCACAACCGTTCGACCCAGGACGTGGCCGACCTGATCGGCGCTGATTGGCTGATCTACCAGGACCTGCCTGATCTGATCGAGGCGGTCGGTGGTGGCAAGATCAAGATCGACCAGTTCGACTGCGCCGTGTTTGACGGCAAGTATGTGACCGGTGATGTCGACGAGGCCTACCTGAACAAGATCGAGCAGGCGCGTAACGACTCGTCGAAGATCAAGACCCAGGCGGTCAGCGCGATCATCGACCTGTACAACAACTGAGTGACAACCGGCCCTGAGGGGCCGGTTTTGTATCTTAAATAAAGAATTGAGTAAGGAGTCGCAGCATGAGTCAGGAATGGGATGCCGGTCGGTTGGATAGCGACCTCGATGGCGTAGCTTTCGATACCCTGGCTGTGCGCGCCGGCCAGCACCGCACCCCGGAAGGTGAGCACGGTGACCCGATGTTCTTCACTTCCAGCTATGTGTTCCGCACCGCCGCCGACGCCGCTGCGCGCTTTGCAGGCGAAGTGCCGGGTAACGTGTACTCGCGTTATACCAACCCGACGGTACGCGCGTTCGAAGAGCGTATTGCGGCACTGGAAGGTGCTGAGCAGGCGGTAGCGACGGCCACTGGTATGGCGGCGATCCTGGCGGTGGTGATGAGCCTGTGCAGTGCTGGCGACCATGTGTTGGTGTCGCGCAGTGTGTTTGGTTCGACCATCAGCCTGTTCGAGAAGTATTTCAAGCGCTTCGGTATCGAAGTGGACTACGTGCCCTTGGCGGATCTTTCCGGCTGGGATGCGGCGATCAAGGCCAACACCAAGTTGCTGTTCGTCGAGTCGCCCTCCAATCCATTGGCTGAGCTGGTGGATATCGCGGCGTTGTCCGAAGTGGCGCATGCCAAAGGCGCGATGCTGGTCGTGGACAACTGCTTCTGCACCCCAGCGCTGCAACAGCCGTTGAAGCTGGGGGCGGACATCGTCGTGCACTCGGCGACCAAGTTCATCGACGGCCAGGGCCGTTGCATGGGTGGCGTGGTTGCAGGCCGTAGCGAGCAGATGAAGGAAGTCGTCGGCTTCCTGCGCACGGCTGGCCCGACCTTGAGCCCGTTCAACGCGTGGATCTTCCTCAAGGGTCTTGAGACCCTTAACCTGCGGATGAAGGCCCACTGCGCCAACGCCCAGGCTTTGGCCGAGTGGCTGGAGCAGCAGGACGGTATCGAGAAGGTGCATTACGCCGGCCTCAAGAGCCACCCGCAACACGAATTGGCCCAGCGCCAGCAGCGTGGTTTCGGCGCTGTGGTGAGCTTTGAGGTCAAGGGCGGCAAAGAGGGGGCCTGGCGCTTTATCGATGCGACTCGCCTGATTTCCATCACCGCCAACCTGGGTGACAGCAAGACCACCATTACCCATCCGAGTACCACTTCCCACGGGCGCCTGGCGCCGCAGGAGCGTGAAGCAGCGGGTATCCGTGACAGCCTGATCCGCATTGCGGTTGGCCTGGAAGACGTGGCTGACTTGCAGGCTGACTTGGCTCGCGGGCTGGCGGCCTTGTGATCGAGTGGTCCATGGAAGCGGCGGCTGCCACTAACGGCCGCGTTGCGCTGGTCACAGGTGCCGCGCGAGGCATTGGTCTAGGGATTGCCGCATGGCTGATCAGCGAAGGCTGGCAAGTGGTGCTGACCGACCTGGACCGCGAGCGCGGTTCAAAGGTGTCCAAGGTGCTGGGTGAAAACGCCTGGTTCATCAGCATGGACGTGGCCGATGAGAAGCAGGTGGCCCAAGGTGTTGCCGAGGTATTGGGGCAGTTTGGGCGCCTGGACGCGTTGGTCTGCAATGCGGCGGTGGCTGACCCGCGCAATATCACCCTGGAAAGCCTCGACCTGGCGTACTGGAATCGAGTGCTTGCGGTGAACCTCAGTGGGCCGATGTTGCTGGCCAAGCACTGTGCGCCTTACCTGCGCGCCCATGGCGGTGCCATCGTCAACTTGGCCTCGACCCGGGCTCGACAGTCTGAGCCGGACACCGAAGCCTACGCGGCGAGCAAAGGTGGTCTGCTGGCCCTCACGCATGCCTTGGCGATGAGCCTGGGGCCGGAAGTACGGGTCAATGCGGTCAGCCCTGGCTGGATCGATGCGCGTGATCCGGCTGCACGTCGTGCCGAGCCATTGAGTGATGCTGATCATGCGCAGCATCCGGCGGGCAGGGTGGGTACTGTAGAAGACGTGGCGGCGATGGTGGCGTGGCTGTTGTCGCGCCAGGCGGGGTTTGTCACCGGGCAAGAGTTTGTCGTGGACGGTGGCATGAGCAAGAAGATGATTTACAGCGAGTAGGGCGGGTAGCCGTCTTGAAGCAATTTTGTCTTTTTCAGAAAAACTTCAAGCAGGCTATTGACTTAGGTCCGATACCTGCGTAAATTTCGCGGCCTCAACGAAGCAAAGGGTGATTAGCTCAGCTGGGAGAGCATCTGCCTTACAAGCAGAGGGTCGGCGGTTCGATCCCGTCATCACCCACCACTTCTTGAGAGTTTTGCTCCAGGGCAAGACGCAACGTTAAAGGTTGCACCGACGCGCAGCGGTAGTTCAGTCGGT
>NZ_JACAQP010000008.1:124203-124347 GCF_013387025.1 Pseudomonas reactans
GTCCCGTCCGCTGCGCCATATTTTCCAGGTCTGATTCGTCAGGCTTGAGATTGAACAGCCAAGGTTGGTCGATCAGATGTTTAAAGACGGTTGAGGGTTTTTACTCAATCAGTCAAGCGATACGCAGCGGTAGTTCAGTCGGTT
>NZ_JACAQP010000008.1:124382-235848 GCF_013387025.1 Pseudomonas reactans
AGTCCCGTCCGCTGCGCCATATCTGCCTCAAGGCCCACTGAACGCCTTGAAGCACAAAGCAAGCCTCTGGCTACTTTGATCCGATAGCAAAGACCCTGGTCGAAAGGCCGGGGTTTTTTGTGTCTGCGACTTGGTGGTTCATGATGGGCGCCGGCTTGCCGGCACCAATCGCGCTGTCAGAAACCCAGCTTGTCCCGCAGCCCGTAATACCAGGCACCTAGTGCCGCAAACGGCGTACGCAGCAATTGCCCGCCCGGGAACGGGTAGTGCGGCAGGTCCGCAAACGCGTCAAAGCGCTCTGCCTGGCCTCTGAGTGCTTCGGCCAATACCTTGCCCGCCAGGTGCGTGTACGTCACGCCATGGCCGCTGCAGCCCTGGGAATAGTAGATGTTGTCACCCAGGCGCCCCACTTGCGGCAAGCGCGACAGGGTCAGCAGGAAATTGCCGGTCCACGCGTAGTCGATCTTCACATCCTTGAGTTGCGGGAAGGCCTTGAGCATCTTTGGGCGGATGATCGCTTCGATGTTCGCCGGGTCGCGCGCGCCATACACCACGCCACCACCGAAGATCAGGCGCTTGTCGCGGGTGAGGCGGTAGTAGTCGAGCAAATAGTTGCAGTCTTCGACGCAGTAATCCTGCGGCAGCAGGGTTTTTGCCAGTTCGTCACCCAGCGGGGCGGTAGTGATCACTTGCGTGCCGCAGGGCATCGACTTGGCTGCCAGCTCCGGCACCAGGTTGCCCAGGTAGGCATTGCCTGCAACGATAATGAACTTGGCCCTGACCGTGCCCTCGGCGGTATGCACCACCGGGTTGGCGCCGCGCTCGATTCGCACGGCTGCCGATTGTTCGTAGATCGTGCCGCCCAGCGACTCCACGGCCGCCGCTTCACCAAGCGCCAGGTTGAGCGGGTGGATGTGTCCGCCGCTCATGTCCAGCAAACCACCCACGTAGTTGTCACAGGCCACCACTTCGCGGATGCGGCGCTCGTCCAGCAGCTCCAACTGTGTATGGCCATAGCGCTCCCACAGGCGCTTCTGCGATTCCAGGTGGCCCATGTGCTTGCTGTTGAGTGCTGCGAATACACCGCCGTCCTTCAGGTCGCACTGGATCTGATACTTGGCTACCCGTTCACGAATGATCTTGCCGCCTTCAAACGCCATCTGTCCCAGGAGTTGCGCCTGCTTGGGCCCGACGCTGCGCTCGATCACATCGATATCACGGCTGTAGCTGTTGACGATCTGCCCGCCGTTGCGGCCCGAGGCGCCGAACCCCACCTTGGCGGCTTCGAGCACCGTCACGCGAAAACCGTTCTCCAGCAGAAACAGCGCGCTCGAGAGGCCGGTGTAGCCGGCGCCAATCACGCACACATCGGTTTCGACCTCACCTTGCAGTACCGGGCGAGGCGGAACGGCATTCGCGGAAGCGGCATAATACGACTGGGGGTAGGGGGTGTTCGCCATCCTGGAACCTCTGTTTTATATTTTTTACGAGTGCGTCGATCCTACCTGAGTTGAAAATTGCCTGCCAGCTACCCGAAATCCACGGGTGTGCTCCGCGCAAATAAAAAATTCGCATATTCATAGGGTTAGCTGCAAAAAAGATGTTGACACCCCTCCGGAATTCCGTAGAATGCCGCCTCACAGCAGGCACGTAGCTCAGTTGGTTAGAGCACCACCTTGACATGGTGGGGGTCGTTGGTTCGAGTCCAATCGCGCCTACCAAACAAAATCCGCTCTGCTGGGCGGTCTAGAAGGGCTCACCGAAAGGTGGGCCCTTTTTTGTTGCCTATGATTTGCAAAACCCGTCTCAGCAGGCCTCACCAAGAAACACCTGCAACAACACCAGTTCAATCAGCGCCACCAGCAGCAAAAACATCACGAACCCAAATGAGAGCACGCGTTTTCGCCGTGCTGGTGTGTAGTCGTTGCTGAATTCAATCAGCTTGAGTATCGCGCCGCTTAGATTCCAGATGAACTCAAGAAACTCGCTCGCGGCGGCGTTTTACTTAGCCTTGGCACTTTTGATATCGCTGATCATCTGCTTGGCAATCGCCTGCACCTGTTTCTGCGTCATGGCCGAGGCAATGCCTTCCCTGGCGGACGACGAGGTGTCGTAGGTGCGCGAGCCAATCGGTGTGCCGGATTGCAGGTCGGCGTAATCGGCGCGCTCGATGTCGCGGAACTTGCTCACATTGATGCCGACACCGTCTTCACCGCTCGGTGCCACCGCTGGATTTTCCGTAATATTGAAGCCGGCCTGGCGGGCTTCGACCTGGAGTGCGTTGTTCCAGTCGCGCTTGAGCAGGTTCCAGTCCGGGTTTTGCTCGACCTGGCTTTCGCCTCTTTCAGGTCTGCCCACATCTTGTTACGTGCACAGGGTTCGATCACCCACAAAATTTATTGGTTCGCAGCAACAATTTTTCTTGTTGGACACCTCCCGCCCCAGGCAGCAAAGTTGCCGCCACTGACGCTCGACCTTTCGGGTCAACAATAAAAAACCGAGCCGACTGCACGCCACTTCTTGCTGTGAACCCTTTGTTCACATCCTGCTGTAATGGCGCCGCAGCGCGCACTTAAGGACCTCACGCCATGCAAACTGTTGTGAACTTATGGCCGTTGATCGGCGTACTTGTGATCGTGGTTGGCTTTGTCTTACGCTTCAACCCTTTGTTGGTGGTCACCGCCGCCGCTATCGCCACTGGGCTTGCCGCCCATTTCCCACTGGAAAAAATCCTCGCCACCATGGGCGATGGCTTCCTTCAGACCCGTGCCTTGCAATTGATCCTCTTGTTGCCTCTGGCGGTCATTGGCCTGCTGGAGCGTCACGGACTGCGCCTGCATGCGCAGAACTGGATTGCGCGGTTCGAGCGCGCTACGGTAGGGCGCTTGCTGATCATCTATCTGTTTGTACGCGAATCCACTGCCGCCATGGGCTTGACCAGCCTGGGCGGGCACCCGCAGATGGTGCGCCCGCTGCTGGCACCGATGGCCGAAGGTGCGGCGGAAAAACGCTACGGCAAGCTGCCGGACAAATTGCGTCACAAAGTGTTGGCCATGTGCGCTGCGACCGATAACGTCGGCCTGTTTTTTGGTGAAGACATCTTTGTCGCTTTCGGCGCAATCGCGTTGATGCACACCTTCCTGCTCGGCTCGGGGATTGATGTGGAGCCTCTGCACATTGCGGTATGGGGTATTCCTACAGCGATCTGCGCTTTCATCATTCATGCGATACGTCTGCATCGGTTTGATCGAAGGCTTACCCGTGAGATGACGCCCGCCGCTACGCCAGTGGAGGCCGTGCAATGATCATTTCCATTCAATACTTGTACTGGCTCGCCGGGGTTCTGCTGCTGATCACTGCGGGCATGATTTTGATGGACCGGAGCCATCCCAAGCGTTGGTCCAGTGCGTTGTTCTGGTTGTTGTTCGCTATTCCGTTCTTGATAGGCGAGCGCCTGCCGTCGGTGGCCATCGGCGCCGGCGTTGTGGTCATGGCATTGATTGCCGGCATGGGCGGCGTTGGCCGTGGCAAGCATGCCGAGTTGCATGACAAGGCCTCTCGCGCCAGTGCGGGCCGGCTGGGTCACAAGCTGTTCATTCCTGCGCTCGCCATTCCACTGACCACGGTCATTGGCTCGGTGCTGCTCAAGCACACCGAGATTGGCGGCGTGCCACTGCTGGATCCGAAAAACACCACCTTTGTATCCCTCGGTATCGGCTGCTTGATCGCACTCGGCCTGGCTTGCTGGCTGACCCGCGATACACCGGTGCAAGCCTTGCGCGAATCCCGCCGGCTCACCGAAGCCCTCGGCTGGGCGATGGTGCTTCCGCAAATGCTGGCGATGCTCGGCTTGCTGTTTAACGAAGCCGGGGTCGGTACGGCCGTTGCGCATGTCACCACCACCTACATCAACCTGGATTTCAAGTTAGTGGCGGTGATGGTTTATGTGCTGGGCATGGCCTTGTTCACGGTGATCATGGGTAACGGCTTCGCGGCTTTCCCAGTGATGACCGGCGGTGTCGGCGTGCCGGTGCTGGTGGGTATCTACGGCGGGAATCCAGCCGTAATGGCGGCGATTGGCATGTTCTCCGGCTACTGCGGCACACTGATGACGCCGATGGCCGCCAACTTTAATATTGTGCCTGCAGCGTTGCTGGAGTTGCCAGACAAGAACGCGGTGATCAAGGCTCAACTGCCCACGGCGTTGATGATGTTGGTGGTCAATATTGTGCTGCTCTACCTGTTGATGTGAGGCCAAGATGCAAACCGTGTTGCTGATGGGCTTTGAGCCCTTTGATCAAGACTTGGTTAATCCGTCCTGGGAGGCTGTGCGCCAACTGGACGGTGTTCAACTGGAGCCCGATGTGCAGATAGTTGCGCGTCAATTGCCTTGCGCATTTGCCTCTGTTGGCGAGTGCCTGATCGGGCTGGTCGAAGAGTTGCGCCCGGCGATGGTGATCGCTACTGGCCTGGGGCCGGGCCGTAGCGATATCTCTATCGAACGGGTAGCGATCAATGTCAACGATGCGCGCATTCCCGATAACCTGGGCGAGCAGCCTGTCGATACGGCGGTCATCGCTGATGGCCCGGCGGCCTACTTCACGACGCTGCCGATCAAGGCGATGGTCAAGGCCGTGCGTGAAGTGGGGATCGCAGCCTCCGTATCGCAGACGGCAGGGACATTTGTGTGTAATCAGGTGTTTTATCTATTGCAGCATGCGCTTGCGGGGTCGGGAGTGCGCAGTGGGTTTATCCACGTACCGTTTCTGCCGGAGCAGGTGGCGGGTACACAGCGGCCTTCGATGGCGCTGGGTACGACGGTTGCGGGATTGCAAGTGGCTGTATTGGCGGCGTGGCGAACACTGGCGGATGTCAAGGAAGCGGGTGGGCAGGTCAGTTGACCGGCCCAGCTTTTCTCACAGTGCAAACAGTCGGGTGAGCCCGAAGGTGATGGCGCAAGCCAGGCCAGTCATTGCAAATGCAGTTGCCACGTACCATTTGATAAGGTTCAGTTCAGTGGTTGCCAGGTCTGCCTTGGACGCGAAGTGCTTATCCATGGCGTCTGCCTTGCCCGAAACGGTGATCAGCTTCTCGTTCATTTCAGCCAGCCCCTTTTCCAGTAGACCTAATCGTATTTCCATTCCCGAATCTCCCTTTGCGCTGTTGCCGGCTCTGCCTTGAGCCGCCTAGGAAGCAAGATTAGTTGGGTCTAAGTCCGATGGTAAGAGGCAAACCTTTGCAAAATAACACCGGGTACATGCTGCTCATTCCTCCCGCTTCGGAAAGAACAAATCAAAACACGTTACCCCGGCCTCACTGTTCACGCTGTATTGGCCGTTATGCAACTGCATGATGGTCGCCACAATGGACAAGCCTAGCCCATTGGATTGCGCCGACCGTTCCCTTGATTCATCCACCCGGTAAAACCTTTCGAATAGCCGCGGCAGATGCTCGGCATCAATGGTCTCTCCGTAATTGCTGACCTTCAGGTGGATGCCCTCGTCATCGGGAATCGCCTGTATCACCAGCTCAGTGCTCTGCGCACCATATTTGATGGCGTTGGCGCACAGGTTCGCCAGGGCCCTGCGAAGCAGCATCGGTTCCGCCCAGATCACCCCGCTGCCTTCAGCGCGAATACTGATATCCACATCCCCCGCCAAGCCTTCAAAGTACTCGGCGATGCGTTCCACTTCATCGGCGGCGTTGAGTTCTTGACGCTGGCGCAAGGCGCTGGCCGGGTCGGTGCGCGCCAGGAACAGCATGTTGTCGAGCATCCGCGCCAGGCGTTCAAGCTCTTCGACATTGGATGCCAGCAATTGTTGATAGCTCTCAGTGCTGCGGTGCTGTTGCAGAGCAACCTGGGTTTCTCCCAGCAGGTTGTTGATCGGTGTGCGCAGTTCGTGGGCCATGTCGGTGGACACCTGGCCAAGCTGTACAAAGCCCTTGGCCAGCCGCTCCAGCATGGTGTTGAACGCGTCAATCATCGGAAGCAGTTCTTTTGGTGCGCCGTGGCTGTCGAGGCGTTCGGCGAGATTGCCGACGCCGATGCCTTGGGCGTGCCGGGCCAGGCGGCGCAACGGTACGAGTCCACGATGCACCAGTAGATAACCGGCCACCGCCAGAATGATTGCGGCGATGCTCGCCAGGATATAAACGCTCAAGCGATAGCTGGCGAGCATGGCGGTGCGTTCTGTCATCAGGCGCCCCGTGGTGACCTGCAGGCTGCCCAGGTCGCCGGAGTCGATGGACGCGGCCACGGTCGCGAACGGCACACCGTTAATGCTGGGGAAGTGGTGCACGTCAGCAAACGTCAGCTCGTGGTTCTTGGGCACCGGGGGAACGGAAGGCAGGTCGATATTACCGGGATTGACCGTCAGCAAGGGTTTTTGCCCAGGTGCGGCGATGCTAAGTATCGATTCACGGTTGCCCAGCATGTTCTGGAACAGCTCCGGCTTGGTTTTGATCAGGTCGACCGTGTTGCTGTCATTGAGCAAGTTGCGCAGTTGGTCGACGCGGGAAATCAATGCCGCATCGTCCCGCTTGATCAACTCACGCTCCAGCTCGCGGTACAGCGCCACGCCCAGGGTTGCCAGCAAGGCGAAGGCGAGCAGGGCGAAGATCAATGCCAGGCGCAGGGTCAGGGAATAGTGACGACGTTTGTTCATGGCTGGGTATCGAAGCGGTAGCCGATGCCGCGCACGCTGTGGATCAGCTTGAGCTGGAACGGGTCGTCGATTTTCAAGCGCAGGCGCCGTACGGCGACGTCTACTACGTTGGTGTCGCTGTCGAAGTTCATGTCCCATACCCGTGATGCGATCAGCGAGCGCGACAGCACCTGGTCCTGGTGGGTTGCAAACAGATGCAGCAGGGCGAACTCTTTATTGGTCAGGGTAATGCGCGTGCCGGCGCGGGTAACGCGGCGTTTCAGTACGTCGATTTGCAGGTCGGCGATCTGCAACTGTTCCTCGTCCCGGCTCGGGCCGCGACGGGTCAGCGTACGCAAGCGTGCCACCAGTTCGGCGAAGGAAAACGGCTTGATCAGGTAATCGTCGGCGCCCAGTTCAAGGCCTTTGATACGGTCGGCAATATCATCGCGAGCCGTCAGAAAAAGTACCGGTGTGTCGACTTCCTTGCGCAGGCGGCGTAGCACTTCCCAGCCGTCCATTTTCGGCATCATCACATCCAGCACGATCACGTCGAACGGCGTTTCCAGGGCCTGGTGCAGGCCGTCTACGCCATCGCGGGCGAGACTGACGGAATAGCCCAGCTCCTGCAGGCCATTGAGCAAGTAGTTGCCGGCCTTGGGTTCGTCTTCGACTACGAGGATGTTCATGGGAAATGCCCTGTTTCAATGCGTGGCGCAAGTGTAGCCCGATCAATTATCACTGGCGCAACCGATGCCTTGCACTTGGTAGTCCAACACATGTTCGCGGCCCTGGCTGTCGAGGTAATTGAGGCGTGCCGGGACGATGCCGCATTGGCCGTAGGTATCGGTGCTCGACAGCACTTTAGCCACGTCCAGGTGGACGAAAAAGCCGGTTTTGTCATGGATCACGGGTTCGGCGGCAAACACGGAACCGGTAGCGAGCAAAGCGGCAAAGCCGAGGACAAACAGTTTCATGGTGGTATCTCTCTTAAAGGGTTGGCTGCCAGGTCATGGCAGTGACTTCACAGTAACCAGGAGCCCCGAACAGCCAACCAACAGGATGATGACAAGTTTGTAATGCAGGTTCAGGGCTGGCGGCCCGAGGCTTCGAGGATCAGGTCGGTGATTTCCTTGGCGTGGGACACCAGTGACAAGTGGCTCGATGGCAGCTCGACAGTGGTGGCATTCATGCGCTTGGCGAGGAAGCGCTCCAGGTCCGGGTTGATGGTCTGGTCGTTCGCCGACACCGCGTACCAGGACGGCTTGGTGTGCCAGGCGGCATTGGCGGTGCGGCCGCTGAACAGCGTCTTGGTGATGGGTTGCTGCACGGCGTACAGCTCCATGGCCTTGGCGTGCGGCACATCGGCGGCGAAGTACTTGAGGAAGGCGTCCTGGCTCAAGGTCAGGTAGCCGTCGTGATCTTCAACGCCGGCGCGCACTGGCATGGTCGGGTACTTGGCCGAGAGGGCGACGAAGTCTTCGTTCGCATCTGGGGCCCGAGCGGCCACGTAGACCAGGGCGCTGACTTTCGGATTGACCCCGGCGTCGCTGACTACGGTGCCTGCGTAGGAATGGCCGACCAACACGGTCGGGCCGTCTTGTTGATCCAGCACACGGTTGGTGGCGGCGACATCGTCGGCCACCGAGGTCAGTGGGTTCTGCACGGCAGTGACGTGCAGCCCGGCCGCCTGGAGCCGGGTAATCACCTCGGACCAGCTCGAACCGTCCGCCCAGGAACCGTGCACCAGCACCACGTTATTAGCTTTGACCGGCGCGACGGTACCGGCCATGGCGGTGCCAGTGCCCAGCAGCATCAGGCTGGCGGCGATCAGACAGAGTTTGCTTGCAGGTTTCATGGGTGGACCCTTTTCATCAGTAGGAAGTGGCGTCATCCGATGTGGGTGACTGACGACTCCACTGTATGAAGTGAGGGTGCCGGCAAGACTTACAGCTTGATTACAAACCTGTAATGCAATCCAGGTCCCTAGCGTTTACAAGCAGCGAGGTGATCCGTAGATTGCATCGGGCACGTCATTTGTTACAACCCAAGAGGAAGCCACGCAGTGTCCAACCGAGGTTCAGCCGTATTCAACCGCCGTTACCGTGCCTTTCTGTTTGATATGGATGGCACATTGCTCAACTCCATTGCTGCCGCCGAACGCGTATGGAGCATCTGGGCGCAACGCCATGGTTTGGATGTGCCGGCGTTCTTGAAGACCATCCACGGTGCCCGCGCGATCGACACCATCAGGCGCCAGGCGTTGCCCGGTGTCGATCCCGAAGTCGAGGCGCAGTGGATTACCGAGGCTGAGATCAATGATGTGGAAGGCGTTGTCGCGATTCCCGGTGCTCTCAGGTTCCTCAACAGCTTGCCGGGCGATCAATGGGCGGTGGTTACGTCGGCCCCCAGGGCGTTGGCATTACGTCGTCTACAGGCGGCGGGTATTGCGCCGCCCGCGGTGTTGGTCACGGCCGAAGACGTTGCCGTCGGCAAGCCAAACCCCGCCTGTTACGTGCTGGCGGCCCAACGCCTGGACGTGCCTGTGCAGGATTGCCTGGTGTTTGAAGACGCGACGGTGGGCATTCATGCAGGTGAGGCGGCAGGGGCGGATGTGATGGTCGTGACGTCGACGCATCACACGCCGATGGTCACCGCGCATCCCTCGATTGACGGATATGAGCCGTTAAAGGTACAGCGCGACGCGGACGGTTTGCTGTGCTTGCGGAGTGGGGCGGACTGATAAAAAAGGCCGAGCCCGCTACCGGTCTCGGCCTTGTTCCAGGCGGGCCGCATCGGGCGGCTGCATCCGCTCATTGCGCATGCCTTGGCGTGACAACACCATCTCCCTGAGGATTTCATTGGCCAGTCGGGCGATGGCTTCGGCGCCGTGATAATGCGCGCGCACGATCCCGGTAATTGCGAAGTGGTCGGTGTCCGGGCCGCTGAGTACCGCCGAAAGGGTGCCGTCGGCGTGCAATGTGCAGGTCACCTGATAGCTGGGCAGCCGCGCTGCCAGTGCGGATTCGATCTGGGATTTACTCAGGGTATCCATCTTGCTTCAGGGCCTTTTGCTGATCATGCACGCCCAAGCATAGGTCGTGTTGTGGCGCTGTAAATACCGGCGATCTGATAGCGAGCGGCGCCGCATCAACAGTCCGCGTGCCAGCACAACTTACAAGCAGCAGCGCCAGGTCCAGCGCTCCTGAGTGCACACGGATGGCTGGGTATCAGTCAGGAAATTCGGTCGTGAATTAAGCGACAAGTTCCACGCGTGAAGACAGTTTCATCTTTCCATGAAGATGAACACATTGGCGACGTCAATCACGCAACAACGATCAGAGCAGTCCGAAGACGTTTTCGCCAGCCATTACCGTGAACGAAAAGGCTGGCTACTGAGGGCGCGTCAAGGCGTCTGGTTTTTGTCCGGGGCAGTCAGACCAGCCTGGATGCGCTGGTAGATTTCCTCGCGATGCACGGCAACATCCTTGGGTGCGTTGATGCCGATTCGTACTTGCTGGCCGCTTACGCCCAGGATGGTGATCGTGATGTCATCACCGATGTTTATGCTTTCACCAACTTTGCGGGTGAGTATAAGCATGGACTTCTCCTTGATTACTTTTAAGGACACATGTTTCAGACAGGGCAGGTGTCGGATGTGTGTAGCTTACTGCTAAGCGCTTCCCTGTGACTGCCTCTTTTAGGACGCATAGAGGCGACATTAATTCCCATGGCGGCATCATACAGGTCTGCGATACATGATTCGCATTGTTTAAGCCAACGTTTATGACGGCCAGAATAGACAGTGAATGATAAAGTCGCCTCTTTATCTTTGAAGGAGCAGGGCAGTGCGTAAAGTAGCGATGGCAATTGCGGTGTTGGCATTGGCCGGTTGCGGTGAAGGCAAGAGCGTTGATGCGCCCAAGCCTAAGCCAGCCGTCACCGAAAGCCAGCCACAGACCGGCGCGATTGCCGCCCAGGAATGGGACCTGCGGGTAGGTCCGCCTGACCACAAGTTGCAGGCGATCACTGACCTCACGGCCTGGCTGCTGGAGCATGGTTTCAATTTTTACATCGTGAAAGTGGATGGCAAGGACGAAGTCCTGCTGGGGCCTTTCGCAACCAGGGCGGAAGCCGAGGCCAAGCAGACCCTGCTCAACGAGAAAATGGCTCGCGCCAAGAAAACCGACACTGTGTCAGAAATCATTGAGCACAACGCCGCCCAGTAAGGGCACTGTGGGCGGGCGCCCCGCCCACGTTCAACCGCAGGCTTTCAGGTTCACCGGGCCGACAAACTCATTGCCGCGCCCCATCACGCACGCCACGGTCTGGTTGCGTTGCCGCTCCCAGGCCTGTACCGGGTAGGTCTTGTTCCAGGCTTCGTACAGCTGGCGATCCTGTTTTGACAGGCGCAAGCCGTACTGCTTGCTCATGTAGAAATACGTGCGCGCAATCATGCCCCGGATAGACGGGCGCGGCATGACTTTCTTGGCCTTGAAGTCCACCTGGGTCAGGCAAGAGCCGTATTGCCCGCTTTGCACCGGCAACCAACCAAAACTGAAGTTGTTGCGGTCCCCATTGACCTCGCCGATGCTCGGCACCAGGTTGTGCAAGTCGGCTTCGGCGCGCTTGAACACGTCGTCGTGGCGCGTACAGTTCTTGCGCCCGCCGTCTTGCCAGCACTGGCGCTGATGGCCGATCTGCCAGGCCGGAACGATATGCTCCCACTCAATGCGTGCGGCGCGGTTGGCGTTTTTGCGTGGGATGTAGCCGCAGGCTTTCAAATCCACCCGGTTGCCGGTGTACTTGCAGCCGCAATAGAACTCGGTGGATTGTGGGGCGTAGAGCTTCCAGGCGACTTTCTTGGCTTCGCTGAACGTTCGGGGGGCCTGGGCGTGGGCGGTGAAGGTAAAAAACAGGCAGCACACAGCGATAAAACGGACACTCATTGAATCAATCTTCCTTCGGTACAACCCAGAAAATCTGCACACCGCCGTCGTCCCTATAGGCGAGGGTGACGTTATCGTTCTCCGCGATTTCCTCCAGCAAACGCGCCCACTCATCCTCAGGCTCTTCCGGCAAACGGAAGATCAAGGCTGCCTTGGCTTTCTGGGCATGGGTCGAATTGATGATCTTTTGCACGCGGATGGCTAGGCGTTCATAGGCATCGGGCGAGGTTGACGTTGCGGAAGAGGACTTTGCCACGGAGTATTCCTTAGTAAGCTGTACGCACATACAGTATTTAACTGTAGGCGATTTCGCAACTGCTTAAACTTCAAGAAGTCCGTCTGACAGCAATTCAGGCAATTTCGTGTAGGGCGGTAGAAGGGGTTTGTAGGAGCAAGCTTGCTCGCGAGAAGCTTGAGGGCGATGGGTTAATCCAGACAGACAGCGTCAGTGTTAACGACCTTCGCGAGCAAGCTTGCTCCTACAGAGGACGGCAGGAATCAGTATTCCCAGAACATCCGTTGCAGCTCTTTGCTGTCCTGGGTCTTGGTCAGGGCGACCATCGCGAGGATGCGGGCTTTTTGTGGGTTCAGGTCATGTGCGGCCACCCAGTCGTACTTGTCGTCAGGTTGTTCGGCATTACGCAGAACGAAACCACCGGCATTCACGTGGGAAGAACGGATGATCTGAACGCCTTGCTTGCGCAGTTCCTGCAGGGCAGGGACCACTTTGGAAGACACCGAGCCATTACCGGTACCGGCATGGATGATGGCTTTCGCGCCAGCTTGGGCCAGGGCCTTCACCGCAGTGTCGCTCACGTTGCCATAGCCATAGGCGATTTCAACGTCAGGCAGGCTCTTGATGTTCTTGATGTCAAATTCAGAATCCATGGTGTGACGCTTGGCAGGCAAGCGGAACCAGTAGGATTTGCCTTCAACGACCATGCCCAGTGGGCCCCATGGGCTCTTGAATGCTTCGGTCTTGATGTTGATCATCTTGCTGACGTCACGACCCGACTGGATCTCGTCGTTCATGGTGACCAGCACGCCTTTGCCGCGTGCATCTTTGCTACCGGCCACGGCCACGGCGTTGTACAGGTTGAGCATGCCGTCTGCCGACATGGCGGTGCCTGGGCGCATGGAACCGACCACCACGATTGGCTTGTCGGTTTTTTCCACCAGGTTCAGGAAGTAGGCGGTTTCTTCCAGGGTGTCGGTACCGTGGGTGATCACGATGCCGTCCACGTCCTTGCTGTCAGCCAGTTCGGCAACTCGGCGCCCAAGTTGCAGCAGGTTTTCATTGTTGATGCTTTCGGACGCAATTTGCATAACTTGTTCGCCGCGTACATTGGCGATCTGGCTAAGCTCAGGAACACCGGCGATCAATTGCTCGATGCCGACCTTGGCCGCCTGGTAGGTGGCACTGTTGGCCGCGCTGGCGCCAGCGCCGGCAATGGTGCCGCCGGTGGCGAGGATCACCACGTTGGACAGTTTGGTCTTGGATTCAACTTCCTTTGCCTGAGCGGCAACGGGGAACAGCAGCAGAAGGGCTAACGCGCCCGGAACAAAGTTTTTCAGTGCAGATTTCATTATTTTTCTCTCTGGTTTTTGATGAGTGCTGTAGCAGGTTCATCTAGAACACCCGGGCGATTCTGAATGCCGCGAGGTGATGGAGTAGAGCAGGATTTGTACCAGGCTCAGCGTGGGCGATAAAACAATTTAAGATATTGATTTATAACAATTAATAATGAATTTGTGCACTTGTTGATCATGTGGGCGTCCGGCTTTCCGAACATCGGACTGTATTGCGTTCGGTTGTCCGAAAATGCTGACCGCCAGGCTTTGGGGGTTGCACGGATGATGCGCCCCAGCCTGTCGTTTTAGAGAACGATCGGCAGTGTGCAATGTTTAAACGCATCGACTGTCAGGTGTGAGGGAGGCTTGGATGAAAGGCCGTTTACAACCGTTGACAAATCTCGACAAGGTTCTCATAGTTTGAATAACGCAAACGTTTGCGAGATGTTTCACGGGGTGCTCCCTGAGTATCGTGACAGCTCGTATCAGCCACCCGGGTGGGAGGGCTGCCGAAGCGATCTTCGGTGCAAGCGTTGCTCACAATAATCATAAGATCGGAGTGAACCCATGAAGCTGCCATTCGCTGGACGTCTTCTTGCTGTCGCTGTGCTTGCCGCCGCATCCGCTGCCCTGCCTCTCTCCTCTGCATTCGCTGATGACGCCGCCAAACCCAAGGTTGGCCTGGTCATGAAATCCCTCGCTAACGAGTTCTTTGTCACCATGCAAGACGGTGCCAAGACGTACCAGAAAGAACACGCCGCCGATTTCGACATGATCACCAACGGGATCAAGAACGAAACCGATACCAGCGCGCAGATCGATATCGTCAACCAGATGATCCTCGCCAAGGTCAACGCCATCGTGATCGCACCCGCCGATTCCAAGGCGCTGGTCACCGTGCTGAAGAAGGCTTCGGATGCCGGTATCAAAGTCGTCAACATCGACAACCGCCTGGACCCGGACGTACTCAAAAGCAAAAACCTCGATATTCCGTTCGTAGGCCCGGACAACCGCAAAGGCTCCAAGCTGGTAGGCGACTATCTGGCCAAGCAACTAGCCTCGGGTGACAAGGTCGGCATCATCGAAGGTGTACCGACCACTACCAACGCTCAACAGCGTACCGCAGGCTACAAGGATGCGATGGACGCTGCCGGCATGAAAATCGTCTCTACCCAATCCGGCAACTGGGAAATCGACCAGGGCCAGAAAGTCGCGTCTGCCATGCTAAGTGAGTACCCGGACCTCAAGGCCTTGCTGGCCGGTAACGACAACATGGCCCTGGGCGCCGTCTCCGCCGTGCGCGCGGCAGGCAAGGCCGGCAAGGTGCTGGTGGTGGGCTATGACAACATCGAAGCCATCAAGCCGATGCTGCAAGACGGCCGCGTACTCGCGACCGCTGACCAGGCCGCTGCCCAGCAAGCTGTGTTCGGTATCCAGAATGCGCTCAAGCTGGTCAAGGGTGAGAAAGTCGATGCCAAAGATGGCGTGATCGAAACCCCGGTCGAACTCGTCCTCAAGAAGTAATCCTGGCAGTACCCAACAGCGCCCGCTCGCCCTGAGTGGGCGCCTGGAGATTTTCCTATGTCATCTTCCGCCCCGAACGCTGTCCTCTCGGTCAGCGGTATCGGCAAGACCTATGCCCAGCCGGTTCTGTCCGACATCACCCTGACGCTCAATCGTGGGGAAGTGCTGGCGCTGACCGGTGAGAACGGCGCAGGCAAAAGCACCTTGTCGAAGATCATCGGCGGGCTGGTCACGCCAACCACCGGGCACATGCAGTTCAATGGACAGGACTATCGCCCCGGCAGCCGCACCCAGGCCGAAGAGCTGGGCGTGCGCATGGTCATGCAGGAACTCAACCTGCTGCCGACGCTGACCGTCGCCGAAAACCTGTTCCTGGATAACCTGCCCAGCCACTGTGGCTGGATCAGCCGCAAGCAACTGCGCAAGGCTGCGATCGAGGCCATGGCCCAGGTCGGCCTGGATGCTATCGACCCGGATACACTGGTCGGCAGCCTGGGTATTGGCCATCAGCAGATGGTCGAGATCGCCCGTAACCTGATTGGCGACTGCCACGTACTGATCCTCGACGAACCCACGGCGATGCTCACTGCCCGTGAAGTCGAGATGCTGTTTGAACAAATCACCCGCCTGCAGGCCCGGGGCGTGGCGATCATCTACATTTCACACCGGCTAGAAGAGCTGGCCCGTGTGGCCCAACGCATTGCGGTGTTGCGCGACGGCAAGCTGGTCTGTGTCGAGCCGATGGCCAACTACAACAGTGAGCAACTGGTTACCTTGATGGTCGGTCGCGAGCTGGGCGAACACATCGACCTGGGCCCGCGCACCATTGGCGGCCCGGCCCTGACGGTGAAGGGCCTGACCCGCTCGGACAAGGTCCGCGATGTGTCCTTCGAAGTGCGCGCGGGCGAGATCTACGGTATCTCTGGCCTGATCGGCGCCGGTCGTACTGAATTGTTGCGCCTGATCTTCGGCGCCGACCTGGCCGACAGCGGCACCGTGGCGCTCGGCTCGCCGGCCCAAGTGGTGAGCATTCGCTCGCCGGTGGATGCGGTGGGCCATGGCATTGCCCTGATCACCGAGGACCGCAAGGGCGAAGGCCTGCTGCTGACTCAGTCCATCAGCGCCAATATCGCGCTGGGCAACATGCCGGAAATTTCCGGCGGTGGCGTGGTCAACAGCCGCAACGAAACCGCCTTGGCCAAGCGCCAGATCGATGCCATGCGCATCCGCAGTTCCAGCCCGGCGCAGTTGGTTTCCGAGTTGTCCGGTGGTAACCAGCAGAAGGTGGTGATTGGCCGCTGGTTGGAGCGCGATTGTTCGGTGATGCTGTTTGATGAGCCGACCCGTGGCATCGACGTCGGTGCCAAGTTCGATATTTATGCCTTGCTGGGCGAATTGACGCGCCAGGGCAAAGCGCTGGTGGTGGTGTCCAGTGACCTGCGTGAACTCATGCTGATTTGCGACCGCATCGGTGTGTTGTCCGCCGGGCGCTTGATCGAGACCTTCGAGCGCGACAGTTGGACTCAGGACGAATTGCTCGCCGCCGCCTTTGCCGGCTATCAAAAACGTGATGCGCTGCTCAATGACGCAGTGCTTAGGGATACCCCATGAAAACCACAACTTCCCCCGGCAAGACTGGCGGCAACTTCTACGGCCTGGGTACTTACCTGGGCCTGGCGGGCGCCTTGCTGGCGATGATTGCGCTGTTCTCGGTACTCAGTGACCACTTCCTGTCCTATGACACCTTCAGCACGCTGGCCAACCAGATTCCAGATCTGATGGTGCTGGCGGTAGGCATGACCTTCATCCTGATCATCGGCGGTATCGACCTGTCGGTAGGTTCTGTACTGGCCCTGGCGGCGTCTGCCGTCAGCGTCGCGATTCTCGGCTGGGGCTGGAGTGTGTTGCCCGCCGCCTTGCTCGGCATGGGCTGTGCGGCATTGGCCGGCACTATCACCGGCTCGATCACCGTGGCCTGGCGCATTCCGTCGTTTATCGTGTCCCTCGGCGTGCTGGAAATGGCCCGTGGCGTGGCGTACCAGATGACCGGCTCGCGCACTGCCTACATCGGTGACTCATTTGCCTGGCTGTCCAACCCGATTGCCTTTGGCATTTCGCCGTCGTTTATCATCGCCTTGCTGGTGATCATCGCTGCGCAGCTGGTATTGACGCGTACCGTGTTTGGTCGTTACCTGATCGGCATCGGCACCAACGAAGAGGCCGTACGCCTGGCGGGGATCAATCCCAAGCCCTACAAGATCCTGGTGTTCAGCCTCATGGGCCTGCTGGCCGGTGTGGCGGCGCTGTTCCAGATCTCGCGCCTGGAAGCGGCGGACCCGAACGCCGGCTCCGGCCTGGAGCTGCAAGTGATTGCGGCGGTGGTGATCGGCGGTACCAGCCTGATGGGCGGGCGCGGCTCAGTGATCAGTACCTTTTTTGGTGTGTTGATTATTTCGGTATTGGCCGCTGGCCTGGCGCAGATCGGTGCCACGGAGCCCACGAAGCGCATCATTACCGGCGCCGTGATCGTGATTGCCGTGGTCCTCGATACCTACCGCAGCCAGCGCGCCAGTCGGCGGGGCTGAACCATGGCAACGATCAAGGATGTGGCAGCGCTTGCAGGTATTTCCTACACCACGGTGTCCCATGTGGTGAACAAGACGCGCCCGGTCAGCGAGCCGGTACGTATCAAGGTCGAAGCGGCGATCAAGCAGCTCGACTACGTGCCCAGCGCCGTCGCGCGTTCGCTCAAGGCCAAGACCACGGCCACCATCGGTTTGCTGGTGCCCAACAGTCTCAACCCGTATTTCGCGGAATTGGCCCGAGGTATCGAGGATTACTGTGAGCGTAATGGCTACTGCGTGATTCTTTGCAATTCCGACGACAACGCCGAAAAACAGCGCAACTATTTGCGTGTGTTACTGGAAAAACGCATCGACGGCTTGATCGTGACCTCGGTGGGCGGCGACGACAGCGGTCTTGCCGCCGGCTTGAGCGCGGTGCGTACGCCCATGGTGATCGTCGACCGGGCGCTGGATGGCATTGACGTGGACCTGGTGCGTATCGACCACGAGGAGGGCGCCTACCTGGCGACCCGACACTTGCTCGAACTGGGCCACCGGGACATCGCCTGCATCGGCGGTCCGGCCCATACCCGTGTCGCGCAGATGCGTCTGGCGGGGTATCACCGCGCGCTGCATGAGGCTGGCGTGGCAGTGGCGGACAATCGCACCCAGGAAAGCGATTTCACCAGTACAGGCGGGTATGCCGCTGCCGTGCAATTGTTGACGCACAACCCGCCGAGCGCGATTTTTGCCAGCAACGACATGATCGGTTTCGGCGTGTTGCGCGCAGCAGCCGAGCGCAATATCCGCGTGCCGGGCGAGCTGTCAGTGATCGGTTTCGATGACATTCAAATGGGCCGTTACGTCTACCCGGCATTGACGACGGTCGGGCAGTCGATCGTGCAACTGGGCGAGACGGCGGCCGAGCTGTTACTGCGAAGAATTGCGACACCCCACATGCCGATCGATCAACGCATCGTGACGCCGAGCATTGTATTGCGTGAGTCGACGGCGCCCGTCGCCGGAACATTCGCTCAATACCGCTGAACCGAATTGATGAGTACTGATGTATGCCAGCAAAAGTAGTGGTAGTAGGCAGCTTGAACATGGACCTGGTGACCCGCGCCAGCCGGTTGCCGCGCGCCGGTGAAACACTCATCGGGCAGACATTTTCCACCGTGCCTGGCGGAAAGGGCGCGAACCAGGCCGTCGCTTCGGCGCGACTGGGCGCGGATGTTTCGATGATCGGCTGCGTCGGCACCGATGCCTATGGCACTCAATTGCGTGACGCATTGCTGGTTGAGGGCATTGATTGCCAGGCCGTGAGTACCGTGGATGGCTCCAGTGGCGTGGCCTTGATCGTGGTGGATGACAGCAGCCAGAACGCGATTGTGATCGTGGCGGGCAGCAATGGCGAATTGACACCTGCCTCGTTGCAGGCGTTCGACACGGTGCTGCAGGCGGCTGACGTGATCGTCTGCCAGCTGGAAGTGCCGATGAATACGGTGGGCTACACCCTCAAGCGCGGCCGCGAGCTGGGCAAGACGGTGATCCTCAACCCGGCTCCGGCCAGCGGTCCATTACCGGCTGAGTGGTATACCTCGATCGACTACCTGATTCCCAATGAAAGTGAAGCCACCGCACTGAGCGGCGTGACGGTCGACTCAATTGACAGCGCCAAGGTGGCGGCGACCCAACTGGTCCAGGCCGGTGCCGGTAAAGTGATCATCACCCTGGGGTCTCAGGGCGCGCTGTTTACCGATGGCCAGCGCTTCGAGCATCTGCAGGCACCGAAGGTCAAGGCGGTAGACACCACTGCTGCAGGCGACACCTTTGTCGGTGGCTTTGCCGCGGCCTTGGCTAACGGTAAAGGCGAGGCTGAGGCTATCCGCTTTGGCCAGGTTGCGGCGGCATTGTCGGTCACCCGCGCAGGCGCGCAACCCTCTATTCCAACGCTACACGACGTACAAGGTTTTGTGCCCTCATGAAAAAGACACCTCTGCTCAATATTGCCCTGTCGCGTGTGATCGCCTCGCTTGGGCACGGCGACATTCTGGTGATCGGTGATGCCGGCCTGCCTGTGCCGCCGGGCGTAGAATTGATTGACCTGGCGTTGACCCAGGGCATCCCGGATTTCATCAGCACCTTGCGCATCGTGCTCAGTGAAATGCAGGTGGAAAGCCATGTGCTGGCCGAAGAAATCCTGCTCAAGCAACCGCCGGCGCTGGCTGAACTCAACACTCTCACAGAACAAGCTGCCCTCGGTGAGCGGCGCCTGGTCAGCCATGAAGAATTCAAGCAGCTCAGCCGCAAGGCGCGCGCCGTGGTGCGCACCGGCGAATGCCAGCCTTACTGCAATATCGCGCTGGTATCCGGCGTAACGTTCTAGCGTTCCCAACGACAAGGAGTGTTTTATGCAACGTGGTCTCCCAACCCTGAAAAACCTGTTCCGGAGTGTTCTGCTTTTGTCCGCACTCACTGCTGCAAGCGCCCAGGCGGCGGAAAAGATCGATCTGATCATCGACACTGACCCCGGCGCCGATGATGTGGTGGCCTTGCTGTTCGCCATGGCTTCCCCGGATGAGCTGAACATCCGCGCGCTGACTACCGTCGCCGGTAACGTGCGCCTGGACAAAACCTCTCGCA
The DNA here is from genome assembly GCF_013387025.1 of Pseudomonas reactans. Taxonomy (NCBI): domain Bacteria; kingdom Pseudomonadati; phylum Pseudomonadota; class Gammaproteobacteria; order Pseudomonadales; family Pseudomonadaceae; genus Pseudomonas; species Pseudomonas reactans. The sequence goes on from NZ_JACAQP010000008.1 coordinate 144,282, forward strand.
ACGCACGCCTGGCCCGCGAGTGGGCAGGGCGCGAGGAAATCCCAGTGTATGCCGGTGCGCCAGCGCCGCTGCTGCGCAAGCCGATCTACGCCGAGAACATCCATGGCAAGGAGGGTATTTCCGGCGTCACCGTGCATGAGCCCAAGAAGGGCCTGGCGGACGGCAATGCCGTTGACTACCTGATCAAGACCCTGAGCACCGCCAAGCCGCACAGCATCACCCTCGCCATGCTCGGCCCGCAGACCAACCTGGCGCTGGCACTGACCCAAGCGCCGGAAATCACCCAAGGCATCAAGGAAGTGGTGGTGATGGGTGGTGCGCACTTCAATGGCGGCAATATCACTCCGGTGGCGGAATTCAACCTGTTCGCCGACCCGGTGGCTGCCGAGATTGTGCTCAAGAGTGGCGTCAAGCTGACCTACCTGCCGCTGGACGTGACCCACAAGGTGTTGACCAGCGAGGCACGCCTGAAAAAGATCGCCGACATCAAGAATAACGCGAGCAAGGTGGTGGGCGATATTCTTAACGAATACGTCAAGGTCGACATGGAGCACTACGGTATTCCAGGTGGCCCGGTGCATGACGCTACCGTCATTGCTTACCTGCTCAAGCCTTCGCTGTTCAGTGGTCGTCAGGCCAATATGGTGGTCGATAGCCGTGAAGGCCCGACCTTCGGCCAGACCATCGTCGATTGGTACGACGGCCTGAAGCAGGAAAAGAATGTGTTCTGGGTTGAGAACGGCGACGCCCAGGGCTTTTTCGATCTGCTGACCGAGCGTCTGGCGCGTCTGAAGTAATGGTTCTACCGGTCGGCGTTCGCCGACCGGTTCTTATTCGCGCTCGGGGTCGTGTGCCCCCATGTGATCGGCCGGGTATTTCTCGAATATCTGGCCGATGAACGCATGCGCCGCCTGGGTGCCCAGTTCCTTGACCAGCAGGTCGATACCGATGATTGCCAATTCCTCTGGGCTGCCGGGGCTGTAGGAGCTTTGCCCTTGGGGCCACTTGGCTTTGATGTCGGCTTGGAGCGTTACGGTGGTCATGACGGTCTCGCGAGGCTAAAAGTACTGGGCAGTGCGCTGGAACGCGGTTCTTACCGGGCCAGTTAACCATTTTGTATCGCGTTTGGCACTGATACTTAGGCATGAGGCGATTCGGAATGACGGCAGCGCTGTGCGACACTGTCGGCCTGTTTAATTGCCGGGGACACCACGTGCAGATCGATTTGAACAACCCCGAGAACCTGACATTGGCGAATGTGCGCCAACTGCTCGCCAGTGCCAGCGATGACGAACATACCCAGTTGCGGGTGACCAAAGCCGGAATCGCCTACATCTCCTCTGGGAAGCTTGTAGGCGGTGTAGAGATCGACGGGCTGCTGTTTCGCCTGGAGACCTGGGCAAAAGGCTCAGGATACGTCGGCAATGTGGCCGCCAGTGATGAAGTCTGGGTGACCCAGATTTTCAATGCGCTGAAACAGAATTGGCCGACGCCGGAATTTGACTACATCGATATCTACTGATTTCGTTCATATCTGGTCACGATTGACCGGGCGAATGCCTGTCGAGAGTCAGGCAGACTTGCCCTGCGGCGGTTTACGTCTTGAAACCAATCCGCCCAATCGCTGTCGCACGATCTCTGTCCATTTTTTATCATAGGAGGCTTCATGCCTTGGAAGCTCGCATCATTCGGTACTTTGTTGGCAGCACTCGCGTTGGCGGGTTGCAGCACCCCGGGTGCCTCTGAGCCAGCCAAAGACGCCGCCGTGGCCAATGCCGGTCATAGCCGCTGTGAGTCGAAGGCCGCCGAATTCACTATCGGCCAGAAAGCTTCGCCCCAGTTGCTGGAACAGGCGCGTACTCGTGCCGGTGCGCAGAACGCACGCATCCTCAAGCCTAACGACATGATCACCCTGGAGTACCGCTCCGACCGCCTGAACCTGAACACCGACGACAACCTGGTGATCACGCGGGTCAATTGCGGCTAAGTCGCTCCAGGCTTTTGCAGCGCCCATAAAAAACCCCGTCACATGGACGGGGTTTTTTTAGCTCAGCGGAGAATTACTCGCCGCGAACCTGTGCAGCTTGCATACCCTTTTGGCCTTTCTCAGCCACGAAGGAAACGGTTTGGCCTTCTTTCAGGCTTTTGAAACCGTCGCTTTCGATAGCTTTGAAGTGTACGAACAGGTCGTCACCGCCACCTTGAGGAGTGATGAAGCCGAAGCCTTTTTCATCGTTGAACCATTTAACGGTGCCGGTTTGGCGATTAGACATGGTGTATCTCCAAGAAACATATATTTTCAGTAGTGCTGTGCTGCTCAGGCCAACTGGGCACACCGGGCTATCATAGTCGAAATGTTCGGCTTGGGAGCCCCCCCAAGGCATTGTTTGCTAATCAATAGCGTTGCGTTTAGTGCGTTGGTCGGCTGAAAGCCCCGATTTACGGGGCTTTAGCTCGAAATATCAGCTGGTAAAAAAAGCCGTAAAACCTGTGTGATTTGTGAGAAATGGCCGTTTTCGGGTCATTTCTCCAGCAAAACGGCTGTGCGATCAGCCGCAAATCTTACTTTTTCTTCACGACTTTGCAGGACGAAATAGCCGCGACTGCTTTGTTTTTAAGCTCCGGGCTGGCGTTCTGGTTGGTCATCAGTTCCTTGATTTCCGCAGTGCTCAGTTCGGCGTTGATCTTGTCAGCGCCACATTCGCAATGGGCTTTGGCGGTTTTGACGTCTACGTTCTGGCTGGCGGCGGCGCTGCAGTCGCTGACGAAACTGTCGCGGGCACCGGCTGGCCAGTTCGACGGGGCTGCTGCCTGTGCGCCAAGGGAAAGGAGGGTCAGGGAAGCGGCGAGAGCGAGGGTAGAGGTAAAACGCATCATGAGGATGCTCCTTTGGGTCGAGGACGAACGGCGATTCTCGGAGGGTTTGAGGGCTGGCGTACAGCCCAAGTTCACTTTTGCAGCTATAAAGGGCGGAATTTGTATTTGCGCAAGACAGGGGCGGCACGATGACCGTTCATCTGTGCTAGCATCTTGCGCTTGGCTATTTCCAGGCGCGCCCATTGCCGCCTTGCCATGTTCTTTTTAGCTCACTCCAGTCACTCTGGTTCGATTATCGGTTGGCCGAAAGGCTCCTGCCGCTGTAAGGCAGGCGTTCATCACTGAACGGCCTGGTGTTGGATCTTGTACTGGCTCATCCCAACCCACGTGACCTTTGGTAGGGGTCACCACTAGGAGAGGAGGCGCCATGCCAACTATTACTCTTCCCGACGGCAGTCAACGTTCATTCGATCATTCGGTTTCCGTAGCCGAGGTCGCCGCATCCATTGGTGCAGGTCTGGCCAAGGCCACCGTCGCCGGCAAGGTCGACGGCAAGCTCGTTGATGCCAGCGACCTGATCACCGGCGATGCCAGCCTGCAAATCATCACGCCCAAGGATCAAGAGGGGCTGGAGATCATTCGCCACTCTTGCGCGCACTTGATTGGCCACGCGGTCAAGCAACTGTATCCAACCGCAAAAATGGTGATCGGCCCGGTCATTGAAGAAGGTTTCTATTACGACATCGCTTATGAGCGTCCTTTTACTCCGGACGACTTGGCTGCGATCGAACAGCGCATGCACCAGCTGATCGAAAAAGATTACGACGTGATCAAGAAGGTCACGCCGCGCGCCGAAGTGATCGACGTGTTCACCGCACGTGGCGAAGACTACAAGCTGCGCCTGGTGGAAGATATGCCGGAAGAACAGGCCATGGGTCTGTACTACCACGAAGAATACGTCGACATGTGCCGTGGCCCGCACGTGCCGAACACGCGCTTCCTCAAGTCTTTCAAGCTGACCAAGCTGTCCGGCGCCTACTGGCGTGGCGACGCGAAGAACGAGCAACTGCAACGGATCTACGGCACCGCCTGGGCTGACAAGAAGCAGTTGGCGGCCTACATCCAGCGCATCGAAGAAGCCGAGAAGCGCGACCACCGCAAGATCGGCAAGCGCCTGAACCTGTTCCACCTCCAGGAAGAAGCGCCGGGCATGGTGTTCTGGCACCCGAACGGCTGGACCCTGTACCAGGTGCTCGAGCAGTACATGCGCAAGGTTCAGCGTGAGAACGGCTACCTGGAAATCAAGACGCCCCAGGTTGTTGACCGTAGCCTCTGGGAGAAATCCGGGCACTGGGCCAACTACGCCGACAACATGTTCACCACCCAGTCGGAAAACCGCGACTACGCCATCAAGCCGATGAACTGCCCGTGCCACGTGCAGGTGTTCAACCAAGGCCTGAAGAGCTACCGCGAGTTGCCGATGCGCCTGGCTGAGTTCGGTGCCTGCCACCGTAACGAGCCATCGGGTGCGCTGCACGGCATCATGCGTGTGCGTGGTTTCACCCAGGATGACGCCCACATCTTCTGCACCGAAGAGCAGATGCAGGCCGAATCCGCCGCGTTCATCAAGCTGACCATGGATGTTTATCGCGATTTCGGCTTTACCGAAGTCGAGATGAAGCTGTCCACTCGTCCGGAAAAACGCGTCGGTTCCGACGAGCTGTGGGATCGCGCCGAAGCTGCACTGGCCGCTGCGCTAGACAGTGCGGGCCTTGCGTACGATCTGCAGCCGGGCGAAGGCGCGTTCTACGGTCCGAAGATCGAGTTCTCGCTGAAAGATTGCCTTGGCCGCGTCTGGCAGTGTGGTACCCTGCAGCTCGATTTTAACCTGCCGATCCGTCTGGGCGCCGAATACGTGTCCGAAGACAACAGCCGTAAACACCCGGTTATGCTGCACCGGGCGATCCTCGGTTCGTTCGAACGGTTCGTCGGGATCCTGATCGAGCACTACGAGGGTGCATTCCCTGCGTGGCTGGCTCCGACCCAGGCAGTGATCATGAATATCACTGATAAACAGGCAGATTTTGCCGCCGAAGTTGAAAAAACTCTCAACGAAAGCGGGTTTCGTGCCAAGTCCGACTTGAGAAATGAAAAGATCGGCTTTAAAATCCGCGAGCATACTTTGCTCAAGGTTCCCTATCTTTTGGTTATCGGAGATCGGGAAGTCGAGATGCAGACTGTCGCTGTGCGTACTCGTGAAGGTGCTGACCTGGGCTCGATGCCCGTCGCCCAGTTCGCTGAGTTCCTCGCGCAAGCGGTTTCCCGGCGTGGTCGCCCAGATTCGGAGTAATTATTATTAAGCGTGAAATGAGACAAGATAAACGAGCTGCACCGAAAGCCCCGATCAACGAGAATATCTCGGCACGCGAGGTTCGGTTAATTGGCGCTGACGGCGAGCAGATTGGCATCGTCTCGATTGATGAAGCGCTTCGTATCGCTGAAGAGTCCAAATTGGACCTGGTGGAAATCTCCGCCGACGCAGTCCCGCCTGTTTGCCGGGTGATGGACTACGGCAAGTCGATCTTCGAAAAGAAGAAGCAGATTGCTGCGGCGAAGAAGAACCAGAAGCAGATTCAAGTAAAAGAAATCAAGTTTCGTCCAGGGACGGAGGAAGGGGATTACCAGGTAAAACTGCGCAACCTGGTACGTTTCCTGAGTGATGGGGACAGGGCCAAGGTATCCTTGCGATTCCGCGGCCGTGAGATGGCCCACCAGGAGCTGGGCATGGAACTCCTCAAGCGGGTTGAAGCTGACCTGCTGGAGTACGGTTCCGTTGAACAGCATCCTAAGATGGAAGGACGCCAGCTGATAATGGTCATCGCCCCGAAAAAGAAGAAGTAATCAACAGGGCACGGCAGGCCTTCTGATTATGTTTATCAACTGAATGCGGAGTATCCGAACATGCCAAAGATGAAGACTAAAAGTGGTGCTGCTAAGCGGTTTCTGAAAACTGCTAACGGTATCAAGCACAAGCACGCTTTCAAGAGCCACATCCTGACCAAAATGTCGACCAAGCGTAAGCGTCAACTGCGCGGTAGCAGCTTGCTGCATCCGTCTGACGTGGCAAAAGTCGAGCGCATGCTGCGCCTTCGTTAATTTTTGGATCAAGAATAGAGGAAGTAACTCATGGCTCGTGTAAAGCGTGGCGTCATTGCCCGTAAACGTCACAAAAAAATTCTGAAACTTGCTAAAGGCTACTACGGCGCGCGTTCACGCGTATTCCGTGTTGCCAAGCAAGCGGTAATCAAGGCAGGCCAATACGCCTACCGCGACCGTCGTCAGAAAAAACGTCAGTTCCGCGCTCTGTGGATCGCTCGTATCAACGCTGGTGCACGTGTTAACGGTCTGTCCTACAGCCGTTTCATCGCTGGCCTGAAAAAAGCTTCCATCGAGATCGACCGTAAGGTTCTGGCCGAACTGGCAGTGAACGAAAAAGCGGTGTTTGCTGCGATTGTCGAGAAAGCTAAAGCCACTCTGGCTTAAGTACCCCCGACAATCACCCTGGGTTACGTCTGTAGCCCAAGGTGGTAAACGTCTTAAATAGGGGAAGAGCCTTCAAGCTCTTCCCCTATTTTGTATCTGGAGTCTGTACATGGAAAACCTGGACGCGCTCGTCGCCCAAGCCCTTGAGGCTGTGCAAAGCGCTGAAGATGTAAATGCCCTGGAGCAAATCCGGGTTCACTACCTTGGCAAGAAAGGTGAATTGACTCAGGTGATGAAGACCCTGGGGAATTTGCCGGCTGAAGAGCGTCCGCAAGTCGGTGCGCTGATCAACGTCGCCAAGGAGCGTGTCACAGAGGTACTCAATGCGCGCAAGGCGACCATGGAGGAGGCCGATCTCGCGGCCAAACTCGCCGCCGAGTCCATTGATGTAACCTTACCTGGTCGCGGCCAGGCCTCGGGCGGTCTGCATCCGATCACCCGGACTCTGGAACGTATCGAGCAGTTCTTCACCCACATTGGCTACGGCATTGCCGAAGGCCCCGAGGTCGAAGACGATTATCACAACTTCGAGGCGCTCAACATCCCAGGCCATCACCCGGCCCGGTCGATGCACGACACCTTCTATTTCAACGCGAACATGCTGTTGCGCACCCATACCTCGCCGGTACAGGTCCGCACCATGGAAGCGAACAAGCCGCCGATCCGCATTGTCTGCCCAGGCCGTGTGTACCGTAGCGACTCCGATATCACCCACTCGCCGATGTTCCACCAGGTCGAAGGCCTGCTGGTTGATCGCGATATCAACTTCGCCGACCTCAAGGGCACCATCGAAGAGTTCCTTCGCGTGTTCTTCGAGAAAGAGCTGGCGGTACGTTTCCGTCCATCGTTTTTCCCGTTCACCGAGCCATCCGCTGAAGTCGACATGGAATGCGTGATGTGCAGCGGCAAAGGCTGCCGCGTCTGCAAGCAGACCGGCTGGCTGGAAGTGATGGGCTGCGGCATGGTTCACCCTAACGTGCTGCGCATGTCCGGCATTGATCCGGAAGAGTTCTCGGGCTTTGCCTTCGGCATGGGCGTTGAACGTCTGGCCATGCTGCGTTACGGCGTGAACGACTTGCGTCTGTTCTTCGACAACGACTTGCGGTTCCTCGCGCAATTTCGCTAGTCGTAACGAATCTTTAGGAGAGCAGGATGAAATTCAGTGAACAATGGCTGCGTGGCTGGGTAAGCCCGCAGGTAGATCGCGACGCGCTGGTTGCGCGTCTGTCGATGGCCGGTCTTGAGGTCGACAGCGTTACCCCGGCCGCCGGTGTTTTCAGCGGTGTGGTCGTGGGCGAGGTGCTAAGCACCGAACAACACCCCGATGCCGACAAATTGCGCGTGTGCCAGGTCAGCAATGGCGCGGAAACCTTCCAGGTCGTGTGCGGAGCGCCTAACGTGCGTCCGGGCCTGAAGATCCCGTTCGCCATGATCGGTGCCGAGCTGCCAGGCGACTTCAAGATCAAGAAGGCCAAGCTGCGTGGCGTTGAGTCCAACGGCATGCTGTGCTCCCAGGCCGAGCTGCAAGTCGGTGAGGGCAACGATGGCTTGATGGAGCTGCCGGCCGACGCGCCAGTGGGCCAGGACATCCGCGTTTACCTGGAACTGGAAGATGCCAGCATCGAGGTCGACCTGACCCCGAACCGTGGCGACTGCCTGTCATTGGCTGGTTTGGCCCGTGAAGTCGGCGCGTTGTACAACGCCCCGGTCACCCGTCCTGTGGTTGCTGCCGTGCCAGCAGTGCACGACGAAGTGCGCCCGATTGACGTGCTGGCGCCAAACGCGTGCCCACGTTACCTGGGCCGTGTGATCCGCAACGTTGACCTGTCCAAGCCTACGCCGCTGTGGATGGTTGAGCGCCTGCGCCGTGCCGACGTGCGCAGCATCGATGCTGCCGTCGATATCACCAACTACGTGATGCTGGAGCTGGGCCAACCGCTGCACGCGTTCGACCTCGCCGAAATCAACGGCGGCATTCGTGTACGTATGGCCGAAGAAGGCGAGAAGCTGGTGCTGCTCGACGGTCAGGAAGTCAGCCTGCGTGCCGACACCCTGGTCATCGCCGACCACTCCCGCGCCCTGGCGATTGCTGGCGTGATGGGTGGCGAGCACAGCGGCGTGTCCGCGACCACCCGCGACGTGTTCCTTGAGAGTGCGTTCTTCGATCAGATCGCCATCGCCGGTAAGGCCCGTTCCTACGGCCTGCACACCGATGCCTCACACCGCTACGAGCGTGGTGTGGACTGGAACCTCGCGCGTGAAGCCATGGAGCGCGCCACTGGCCTGCTGCTGGACATCACCGGTGGCGAAGCCGGCCCGATCACCGAAACCGTCAACGCACAGTTCCTGCCGTCCGTTGCACCGATCACCCTACGCGCCAAAAGTGTTGAGCAGATGCTCGGCCTGGTCATCGAGCCGGCTGAAATCGAGCAGCTGTTGTCGGCCCTTGGCCTGGCTATTTCCACCAGTGGGGAAGGGCAGTGGCAGGTTGAAGTACCAAGCCATCGCTTCGATATCAGCCTGGAAGTCGACCTGATCGAAGAACTGGCGCGTCTCTACGGCTACAACCGCCTGCCGGTCCGTTATCCGCAAGCGCGCCTGGCGCCACAACCAAAGGCCGAGGCGCGTGCGCACCTGCCTGAACTGCGTCGCCTGTTGGTTGCCCGTGGTTATCAGGAAGCGGTGACCTACAGCTTCATCGATCCTAAGCAGTTCGAACTGTTCAACCCAGGCGTCGAACCGCTGTTGCTGGCCAACCCGATCTCCAACGACATGGCGGCCATGCGTTCTTCGCTGTGGCCAGGCTTGGTGAAAGCCCTTTCCCATAACCTGAACCGTCAGCAAGACCGCGTGCGCATGTTCGAAAGTGGCCTGCGTTTCGTCGGTCAGTTGGACGGCCTGAAGCAAGAACCGATGTTGGCTGGCGTGGTCTGCGGTAGCCGTCTGCCGGAAGGCTGGGCACAGGGTCGCGACGCCGTGGACTTCTTCGACGTCAAGGCTGACGTGGAAGCAGTGCTGGGTTTTGCCGGTGCTCTGGATGCCTTCACTTTCGTTCCGGGCAGCCATCCTGCATTGCACCCAGGCCAGACGGCGCGCATCGAGCGTGAAGGTCGGCTGGTCGGTTTCGTCGGCGCCATTCACCCTGAATTGTCGAAAACCCTCGGTCTCGACCGTCCGGTCTTCGTATTTGAGCTGGTTCTGGCTGAAGTGGCTTCTGGCAAAATGCCTAAATTCAGCGAGCTGTCGCGCTTCCCTGAAGTGCGCCGTGACCTGGCGCTGATCGCCGACCGTGAAGTGGCCGCCACTGCCGTTCTGGATGTAATCCGTGAAAATGCAGGGGAATGGCTGACAGACCTCAGGCTATTTGACGTCTATCAGGGTAAAGGTATTGATCCGCATAGAAAAAGCCTTGCAGTTGGCTTGACCTGGCAGCATCCATCGCGCACTCTTAATGACGATGAGGTGAATACCACGACACAAAATATCCTCACCTCGCTCGAACAAAGGTTGAACGCCACGTTAAGGAAGTGACGTATGGGGGCTTTGACGAAAGCTGAGATGGCGGAACGTCTGTACGAAGAGTTGGGTCTGAACAAGCGCGAGGCCAAGGAATTGGTCGAGCTGTTTTTTGAAGAAATCAGACACGCTCTGGAAGACAACGAGCAGGTCAAATTGTCCGGTTTCGGCAACTTTGACCTGCGGGACAAACGCCAGCGGCCTGGCCGCAATCCAAAAACGGGAGAAGAAATCCCGATCACGGCTCGCCGTGTGGTCACCTTTCGTCCAGGGCAGAAGTTGAAGGCCCGAGTTGAGGCTTATGCTGGAACCAAGTCATAACGACGAGCTACCCGTCATCCCAGGCAAACGCTACTTCACCATTGGTGAAGTCAGCGAGCTCTGTGCGGTAAAACCACACGTGCTGCGCTATTGGGAGCAGGAGTTTCCTCAACTCAACCCCGTCAAACGCACCGGGAACCGTCGGTATTATCAGCGCCAAGACGTGCTGATGATCCGACAGATCCGTGCGTTGCTGTACGACCAGGGGTTCACCATCAGCGGCGCGCGCCAGCGTATGTCCGGCGATGAAGCCAAAGACGACACCACCCAATACAAACAAATGATCCGCCAGATGATCGCCGAACTCGAAGATGTGCTGGTGGTTCTGAAAAAGTAATTCCAGCTTTTAAAATACTTCCACATTTCAAAAGCTTGCGGTATATTCCGGATCGCTTCGTCAAGAAGCGAACCCAGTAACACGCCTAGTCGGGGCGTAGCGCAGTCCGGTAGCGCACTAGCATGGGGTGCTAGGGGTCGAGTGTTCGAATCACTCCGTCCCGACCATATTTTTCAATGTCTTAGCCCAATCTCTGCAGGTTGGGCTTTTTCATGCCCGAAAAAACACTCGCACATTTATCTCTACAGAATTTTCGACCATTTCGTGATGCCGCCTCGTTGTAAGCGCGCGAGATATTTAGCACTGACAAGAATGCTTCTGGATAGCGAGTTTGGCAGGGCCTTTGGTGTTAAGCGTTCCCCCTCGCACCATCACGGCATACCTTGTTACAACCATTTGCCCCTGGGAACAGTCGGTATAGAACTTCGACCTTGTGTTCTCATCCAAATCCCAGGCGTGTTTTAAACCGTGAGCGCCTGCTGACAACCCATAGAGGTTCACAGAATGAAAATGACACTACCCGCCCTGGTTTTGGGCGCCCTCATTTCGCAAGGAGCGATGGCCGCCGGAGATGGCACAGCCGCTCTTGGAGGCGGCGTTGGTGGTGCACTTGGCAATATCGTAGGTCAACAGCTCGGTGGCTCAACGGGCGCAGCGGTAGGCGCAGGCGTTGGTGGTGCCGCCGGCAGTGCTGCCGGGGCTCAACGAGGCAACCGAGCGGAAGCCGCGCTAGGTGGCGGTATCGGCTCAGCCGGTGGCTCGCTGATTGGTAATCGTCTCGGAGGCACAACTGGATCGACTATCGGCGCCGGTGTAGGCGGGGCTGCAGGTGGCGCGCTGGGTAACAACCTGGCAGATGATGAGAGTAGTCATCGATCAGACGGCAAGAAGCACAAAGGCAACAACAAGCATAAACACAAGAACAAGCATCGTTAGCCCCTGACGTTGTTACATTGAAGCCCGGCCCAGCGCCGGGCTTCTTGTATCTGCCATTTGTAGAGGTTGATCGATGAGCTATCAACACGGGGGCCCCGTTACTTCCGCCCACAGATGGGGCGCTTTCTGAGCCATTTGGTAGCAACCGCCTGCTTATGCTTTTCACTCAGCTACCGACATTTTTCCGCGACTTCATCCGAATCAATCACTTGGCTCATCGCCAGGTCAGTTGGCACACATCCTGCTATTTTGTATTTATGGATAATTGGATACAAAAATTCAAAAGGTGCTGCCGATGCAATTTGCCCCCGCTTATGTTGAGCGCCAGCCTCTCACCGCCGAGGAAGAGGCCTACAACTTCCTGCTCGACGCCATTTGCGGTGGTCGCTACCGCAAGGGCGACCGGCTGATTGCCGAAGACATCGCTAGCGAAATCGGCATGAGCCGCATGCCGGTGCGCGAAGCCTTCCGCCGTCTGGATGCCCAGGGTTTGGTCACCCTCAGGCCCAACCGGGGCGCCGTGGTCAGCGGCTTGGATATCGATGAATTGCACGAAGTGTTCGAGATGCGCAGTGCCCTCGAAGGCCTGGCGGTGCGTGTGGCAGTCGCACGCATCGGCGAACGTCAATTGGCCGCACTGGAGCGCCTGCTCGACGAAATGGATGACTACCGAGACGAAAGTGCTGCCTGGGTCAGCCGCCATCGCGCTTTTCACGAATACCTGTGCAGCCTCAGCGGCCGCCCGCGCTTGATGAAGCAGATCTCGGCGCTTTACTCGCTGGTGGAAGCGCCCATGCGCCTGTGGTTGCAGCACGGCGAAAAACCCCTCAGCGCCCGCCAGGAACACGCGGTGATCCTCGATGCCATTCGTTCCGGTGACGCGGCCCGCGCCGAAGCGGTGGTGCGCGAGCACATCGAGGGGACCGTGCCAGCGCTGATCCAATTCCTGCAAACCGAACAATAAGAAAGACCTGCTGTGTTTTGACTTTGAGTCCTGCCCCGTTAACGAACGAACTGGAGTGTCTGGTCATGCATAAACGCCGCGCCTTGCTGGTGGCTGTCTCCCTCGGCCTCTGTACCCAATGTGCCATTGCCGCGCCCCAGGTGCCGGAGCGCCTGAAGAGCGTCGATAAACTCGTCTACTGCTCGGGGATGGATTCACCGCCCCTGGTGTCCTTCGATGAAGCGCAGAAACCGCGCGGACTCACTGTCGACCTCGGGCTCGAGATCGCCAAGCGCCTGGGCGACAAGCAGGTGCAGTGGCGGGTGATTCCGTTCTCCGGCCTGGTGCCGGCGTTGCTTGCGCAGCAGTGCGACATGATCGTCGACCAGCTGTTCGACAAGCCCGAGCGGCGCCAGGTGATCGACATCGTCAACTACATGTATTCCAGTCAGTCGGTGGTGGTGCCCAAGGGCAATCCCAAAGGCATCAAGGCCCTGGATGACTTGTCCGGGCACAAGGTTGCGGTGCTCAACGGCTCCACCATCAAGACCCTGCTGGACGCGCAAAACGACAGCCTGACCAAGGCCGGCAAGCCTCCGATGAAGCTGGTGGTCTACAACACCGACACCGACGCCTTCCAGGCCCTGCGCATCGGCCAGGTCGACGCCTACGGCACCACGGTGGAAACCGCCGGCTACTACGCCGCGATGGCCCCGGACCTGTTCCAGGAAGGCGTGCCGGCCTTCAGCCGCATCCTCACCGGCCTGGGCATGCGCAAGGACGACCCGCAACTCACCGCCGCCGTGCAGCAAGTGATCAGTGACATGCGCAGCGATGGCAGCTACGTGGCGTTGCTGAACAAATGGCATGTCAGCAGTGACACTCTCGACTGAGGTTTGCGGCGATGAACTTCAATTGGGATGTGTTCTGGCAGTACCTGTTGCAGCCCAGCGGGGTCTACCTCACCGGGCTGTGGCTGACTTGCTTGATCGCGGTGTCGGCGATGTTGCTGGGCTGCGTACTGGGCTTGGCGGCGGCGCTGTTGCGCCTGTCGAAGAACCCGCTGCTGCACCTGCCAGTGCGGTTTTACGTGTGGTTGATGCGGGGCACGCCGCTGCTGGTGCAGATCGTGTTTCTCTACACCGCACTGGCGGCCGGTGGGATTTTCCGCTTTGAGGACATCGACCTGTTCGGCCTGGTCGTGCCCGGCAATATCCAGGCGGCGATCATCGCCCTGGGCCTCAACGAAGGCGCCTACATGGCTGAAATCATCCGCGCCGGCATTGGCGCCGTCGACAAGGGCCAATACGAAGCCGGGCGCTCCCTGGGCATGGGCTTTGCCAAGCTGATGCGGCGCATCGTACTGCCCCAGGCGTTCCGCGTGATCGTGCCGCCGCTGGGCAACGAGTTCAACGTGATGCTCAAGAACACCACCCTGGTCAGCGTGATCGGCGTGCAGGAATTGCTGCTCAGCACGCAGATGGTCACCTCGGCCACGTTCCGCGTGTTCGAGCTGTACCTGGTGGTGGCGATCTACTTCCTGATGCTCACCACGCTCTGGGGCTTCTTCCAGCGTTGGCTGGAGGCACGCTTCGGCCAGTCCGACCGGCCTTCCGCGCCGCCACCGGCGTCCAGCCGCATGTTCGGGCGCAGCACCTTGAAACTGCTAAGGGGACGATAATCATGGCGCACCACAGTGAAGAACTGATCATCGAAGCGCTGGATATCCACAAGTCGTTTGGCACGCTGCAGATCCTCAAGGGGATTTCCCTGCAAGTACGGCGCGGTGAAGTGGTGGTGCTGATCGGCGCCTCGGGTTCGGGCAAGACCACCTTTATCCGCTGCATCAACCTGCTCGAAGACATCCAGGGCGGGCGCATCCGCGTCAACGGGCGCGCCATGGGCTATCGCGAGCGCAGCGACGGCAGTCTGGTGCGCGACTCGGAGCGCAACATTGCCCACCAGCGCCGCGACATCGGCATGGTATTCCAGCGCTTCAACCTGTTCCCGCATATGACCGCGCTGGAAAATATCATCGAAGCGCCGATCCAGGTACTCGGCACGCCCCGCGCTGAAGCCTTGGAACAGGCCCGAGCATTACTGGCGCGGGTCGGCCTGGCAGACAAGGCCAACCACTACCCGTCGATGCTCTCCGGTGGCCAGCAGCAACGGGTGGCCATCGCCCGTGCCCTGGCGATGAAACCCCAGGCCATGCTGTTCGACGAACCCACCAGCGCCCTAGACCCGGAAACCGTCGGCGAAGTGCTGCAGGTGATGAAGGAGCTGGCCGAGGAGGGTATGACCATGGTGGTGGTCACCCACGAAATGGGCTTTGCCCGTGAAGTGGCGGACCGCGTGGTGGTCCTTGACCAAGGCGAACTCATCGAACAAGGGCCACCGGAACAGATTTTCAGCCACCCCAGCCATCCCCGTACCCGAGCCTTTCTCAGTCGCGTGTTATGACCTTTTTGAAGAGCCTCTGCCATGTTGAAATTTTCTGCTCACGAGTACCCTTATCCCTCGCAGCGCCAGAGCGTGTTTGCCCAGCGCGGCATGGTCGCGGCGTCCCAGCCCCTGGCCGCCCAGGCCGGTATCGAGGTCATGCAAAAGGGCGGTAACGCCATCGACGCCGCCATTGCCACGGCGGCCGCTTTGACGGTGGTGGAGCCTACCGGCTGCGGCCTCGGCGGCGATGCGTTTGCCCTGATCTGGTGCAAGGGCCAGTTGCACGGATTGAATGGCAACGGCCAGGCGCCGGCTGCCTTGAGCATCGAGGCGGTCAAGGCGGCGGGGCACGACCAGATGCCGCTGTATGGCTGGACACCCGTCACCGTGCCAGGCTGCCCGTCGGCCTGGGCCGAGCTGTCGCAACGCTTCGGCAAATTGCCGTTCGCCGAGTTGCTGCAACCGGCCATTCGCCTGGCGCGTGACGGTTTCCCGCTGTCGCCGGTGATCGCCCATCTGTGGCAGGCCGCGCTGGATGAGTTTGCCCCCCACCGTGACCTGGCCCTGGACGCCTGGTTCGACACGTTCCTGATTGATGGCCGTGCGCCACGGGCTGGTGAGATTTTCCGCAACCCGGCCCAGGCCCGCACCCTGGAAGAACTGGCGGCGACCCGCTGCGAAAGCCTGTATCGCGGTGCCCTGGCCGAGCGCCTGGATGCGCATTCCAAGGCCAGCGGCGGCTACCTGCGCGCCAGCGACCTGAAGGATTACCGCGCCCAGTGGGTGGACCCAATCCACATCAACTACCGGGGTGTGGATGTCTGGGAAATCCCACCCAGCGGCCAGGGCCTGGTGGCGCTGATGGCGCTGAAAATCCTCGAAGGTTTCAGCTTCGATCACCGGGACAGCCAGCAGACCTGGCACCGCCAATTAGAGGCAATGAAACTCGCCTACAGCGACGGCCTGCACTACATCACCGACCCGCTGCACATGCGCGTGGCCGTCGCCGACCTGCTCAGCGATGAGTACAGCCGTCGTCGCCGTGGCCAGATTGGCGAACAGGCCCAGCCGCCCAAACCCGGCGATCCCCATGCCAGTGGCACGGTGTACCTGGCCACGGCCGACGCCGAGGGCAACATGGTTTCGTTCATCCAGAGCAACTATCACGGCTTCGGCTCCGGGGTGGTGCTACCCGACAGCGGCATCGCGTTGCAGAACCGTGGGCAGGAGTTCAGCCTCGACCCGGCACATGCCAACTGCCTGGCGCCAGGCAAGAAAACCTTCCACACCATCATCCCCGGCTTCCTCACCAAGGACGGCCAGGCCCTCGGCCCGTTCGGCGTGATGGGCGGCTACATGCAGCCCCAGGGCCACGTGCAGATGGTGATGAACCTGGTGGATTTCGGCCTCAACCCGCAAGCGGCGCTGGATGCGCCGCGCTGGCAATGGCTGGGCGACATGAAGGTGGGTATTGAACAGGGTGCTTCCCGCGACTTGGCCAACGCCTTGGCGCGGCGCGGGCATCAGGTGCAGATCGCCAGCGACCTCACTGACTACGGGCGCGGGCAGATCATCCTGCGCGACCCGGTCAGCGGGGTACTCTGCGGCGGCACCGAGCCCAGGACGGACTCGCATATCGCAGTCTGGTAAACCTAGGCCCGGTTCGCCGGTGCCGTCGGATAGTCGGTGTAGCCCCGTGTCGGGCAACCGTCGATACCGTAGAACGTCGTGCGATCACCTTCGGCCAGCGGCCAGTCGTGTTGCATGCGTTCCACCAGGTCCGGATTGGCAATGAACGGCCGGCCGAACGCCACCAGATCCAGGTCGCCTTGGGTCAACACCGCTTCGGCCAGGGCGCGATTAAAGCCACCGGCGGCGATCAGGGTGCCTTGGTAGGCCTGGCGGAACGCTGTGGCGAAGCCTGCGGGGATGGCTTCTGCCCCCAACGTGAGCTGGTCGCTCAAGTGCACATAGGCGAGGTTGCGTGTGTTGAGCGCGGTAGCCAGGCTCAGCCACGTCTGGGCTTCCTCGGGGTACGGATGCATATCGAACAAGCGGCCGAAGGGCGAGATGCGTACACCGACCCGTGCGCTGCCGATCTCGGCAGCCAGGGCATCCAGGGTTTCCAGCAGGAAGCGCTGGCGGTTGGCGATGGAGCCGCCGTACTCGTCCGTGCGGGTGTTCAGCGCGCCATTCAAAAACTGCTCGAACAGGTAGCCGTTCGCGCCATGCAACTCGACCCCATCAAACCCGGCGTCCATCGCACGGCGTGCGGCGCTGACAAAATCTGCGGTCACTCGACGCACCTCATCGGTATCAAGCGCCCTTGGCGTACTGGCTTGCACCGGCCCCGGCTGACCTTCGGCAACCCAGGCGTAGGCATTCGACTGGGCGGCGGCAACCGCCACCGAAGAGACAGGTGCGCCACCCTCAGGCTGAATCGACACATGGGACATGCGCCCCACATGCCACAACTGCGCGAAGATCTTGCCACCCCTGGCGTGCACCGCATCGGTGACCCGGCGCCAGCCCTGGGTTTGTGCATCGTTGTACAGCCCAGGGTTGAACAGGTAACCGCAACCCTCGCGGGAAATCGGCGCCCCCTCGCTGATGATCAGCCCCGCTGATGCGCGTTGGGCATAGTAGAGAACGGTGTGTTCATCCGGGACATCGTCCAGTGCTCGGGCACGGGTCATGGGCGCCATCACCACGCGGTTGGTCAACGCAGTGCCGGCAAGGTCGTAGGGTTTGAATAGGGTACTCATGGGAAACCTCTGTAAGGGATCAGAATTCAGGGACGTTGGGGCCACACCACGTCCAGGCGCGTGCGGCTGATCAACCATTCGCCCTCGACGCGGCGGTATTCATCGACGTACAGGCCCAGCAGCAGCAACGGGTTTCCCCCCGCCGGGCGTTGGGTCACGAAGTCGGTCAAGTAGCAACGGCCTTCGGCGCGGTCCTCATCGAGGATTTCGATCCAGTGGTTGGACACGGCGTGCAGGAAGGGGTACTGGCCGCGTTGCTCGGTATCAAAATCGCGAAAGGCCTGGGACAAGCCGGCCTTGATCGCTTCACGGCCAGTCCAGCCTGCACGGTCGACGTGGCAAATGGCGTCTTCGGTAAACAACTGCGCCAGCGCGTCCATGCGGTTGGCATCGAGGTGATGGCAGTAGCGCAGGCGCAGGGTACGGATGGCTTCCAGACTGGTAAGACGGTTCAAATCGGCGTTCATGGGACCTCACAGGGATGGTCGTTGAAAGTAGTGTCTAGCTTATTCGAGCGCACAAGGCGGATTAATCCCTTAGAAGGCTGTTCAGTTGATCCCATGGGGATAGAATTAAGGCTTTCTGTGTCGGAGGCAGTGATGGAAACCCTTCAACTCGACGGCATCCCCGAGTTCATCCTGGCCGCCCAACAGGGCAGTTTTACCGCCGCCGCCCAGCACTTGGGCGTGACCAGCTCGGCGGTGGGCAAGAGCGTGACGTGGCTGGAAAAACGCCTGGGCATCAAGTTGCTGCACCGCAGCACCCGCAAGTTGAGCCTGACCCATGAGGGCGAGGTTTACCTGGCCAGCTGTTTGCGGGTGATGGAGGAGTTGCGCGGAGTCGAGGGTAGTTTTCTCAGTGGTGTTGCCGAGCCCAAGGGGCGCTTGAGGATCGATCTGCCCGCCGCGTTTGGCCGACGGCATATCGCGCCGCTGCTGATCGCGTTGGCCGGTCGATATTCGCAACTGGACCTGACCCTCACGTTTGGCGAGCGCAAGGTCGACATGATCAACGAAGGCATCGACCTGGCGGTGCGTATCGGTGATCTCAAGGATGACCCGGAATTGGTCGCCCGTCGTCTCGGTGAGCAACGCCTGGTGATCTGCGCCGCGCCGCAGTATTTGCGCCGGCTGCCACCGCCGTTGCGCCCTACGGATTTGCTGGCTCACGATTGCATCATTGGCTGGCGTATCGGCCTGCGTAAGACCTGGCTGGTGAAAAACGCCAAAGGCATCGTGCACGAGCAGGAAGTGCGCGTGCGTCATGAGTTCGGCGACGGCGAGATGATGCTGCGCGCCACCCTCGATGGCGGCGGCCTGTGCCAATTGCCCACGTGGCTGGTGGCCGAACACCTGCGCAGCGGCGCGCTGGTGACGGTACTCGACGACTGTGCCGGGGCGACCATGCCGATTCATGTGATCTGGCCACACACCCGTTACGTGCAGCCCAAGGTGCGCGTGGTGGTGGATGCGCTATTGGAAATGGCCGGGCAGCAGGTCGAGGTATTTGGCGGCGCGAAAAAATAATCGAATAAGCCTGTCCCTTTTTTTCATCTCGCCTGTCATTCCAGGCAAGTGAACAATATCGAGAGCTTGCGCCAATGTCCGTAGTCCGCCCCTTGCTGAAACTCAGCCTGCTGCTGAGCCTCAGCGCCAGCCCGTTCTTCGCCGCCGTCAGCTACGCCGAAGACACCGCCACCCGCCGCAGCTATCAGGTTCCCGCCGGCAGCCTGAGTGCGGCACTGACCCGCTTCGCCGGGTTGGCGGGCGTCAACCTGTCGGTGGACCCGGCGTTGGTCAGCGGGCGCAGCAGCAGCGGTTTGTCCGGCGAGTATGGGGTGGAGGAGGGCTTTGCGCGCTTGCTGCAAGGCTCTGGCCTGCAACTGCAACCGATGGGCGCGCAGGCCTACATGTTGATACCGGCGCCGGACGGCAGCAGCTTGGAATTGGCCCCGACTTCAATCCTCGGCACCACCGGGCTGTATGACGGCGACACCTACGCCGGCGGCCAGGTGGCGCGCCGCACGGCCCAGGGCATGCTCGGCACGCGGGACTTCATGGAAACCCCGTTCAGCATCACCACCTACACCGCGGATGCGGTAAAGAACCAACAGGCGCGTACCCTTGGCGATTTGATCGCCGCCGATCCGTCGGTACGCGCCACCAACCCGGCTGGTGGGCGCTACGAGCAATTCACCATTCGCGGCTTCAGCCTGTTCAACAGCGACGTGGCCTACAACGGCCTGTACGGCGTGCTGCCGACCTACACCATCGACATGGAAATGGCCGACCGCGTCGACATCCTCAAGGGCCCG
This sequence comes from Pseudomonas reactans, assembly GCF_013387025.1. Taxonomy (NCBI): domain Bacteria; kingdom Pseudomonadati; phylum Pseudomonadota; class Gammaproteobacteria; order Pseudomonadales; family Pseudomonadaceae; genus Pseudomonas; species Pseudomonas reactans. Next base: position 164,219 of record NZ_JACAQP010000008.1, read on the forward strand.
AGCCAGTTGATCAATGGCATCTCGCCGCGTGGCAGCGTGGGCGGCGGGATCAACGTGGTGCCCAAGCGTGCCACTGACAAGGACATCAATTCGTTTACCGGCAATTGGGCGTCCGACAGCCAGGCCGGCGGCGCGGTGGACATTGGCCGGCGCTTTGGCGAAGACAACCAGTTCGGCATCCGCTTCAACGGCGTGAAGCAGTCCGGCGACACCGCCTGGGACCACCAGAGCGTCGACCGCGAAATGGCCGTGCTGGGCCTGGATTACCGTGGCGAACGCTTGCGCCTTTCCACCGATATCGGCCACACCGAGCGCGACACCGATGCACCGCAAGAGCGCGTGCAGGTGGCGGCCGCAGCGCCGGTTCCCAGCGCCAATGACGTGCGCCGCAACTATGCGCAATCCTGGAGCAAGGCCCGCACCAACGACACCTTCGGCACGGTCAATGCCGAGTACGACCTCAGCGACAACGTGATGCTCTACGGCGGCGTGGGCGCGCGCAAAAGCAACCACGACTTCCTGCGTCACGCGGTATCCGTCAGCAATGCGGCCGGTGATTTCGCAGTGTCGCCTCGCGACTTCACTCGCGATGAAAACGTGCGCACCTACACCGCTGGCGTGCGCAACTGGTTCCACACCGGGCCGGTCAGCCATGAGGTCAACCTGGCCGCCAGCTACTTCGACATGGACTTCACCAACGGCGGCGCGCGTTATACGTCACCGTCGAGCAACCTCTACAACCCCGTGCAAACCCCAACGCCTTCACGGCCGACTCGGTTTGATCCCAAGGTCTATACCGAAAACAAATTTACCGGCGTCGCCTTGTCCGACACCTTGGGCTTTTTCGACGACCGTCTGCTGCTCACCCTCGGTGCCCGCTGGCAGCGCGTGAAGGTCGATGACTGGAGCGACGGCGTCAAAGGTGACACGGCCTACGACGAAGAAAAGGTCTCGCCCTCCGGTGGCCTGCTGTTCAAGGCCACCGACAAGTTGTCGCTGTACGCCAACTACATGGAAGGCCTGAGCCAGGGCAAGATCGCGCCGTCCACCTCGCGGAACGAAGACGAGATCTTCCCGCCGTTCATCAGTCGCCAGGTGGAAGTGGGCGCCAAATACGACGCTGGCGCGTTCGCCGTGACCGCCGCCGTATTCCGCATCAAGCAGCCAGCCTATGAAACCAACGCCACCACGCGTGTATTCGGGCCTAACGGCAAGCGCGAGAACTCAGGCGTAGAACTGAGCGTGTTCGGCGAACCGCTCAAGGGCTTCCGCCTGCTTGGTGGGGTTATGTACATCGACAGTGAGCTGAAAGACACCACCAACGGCACCTGGGACGGCAACCGCGCCCCGGCCACGCCCAAGTACAACGTCAACCTGGGCGCTGAATGGGATGTGCCGGGCCTCGAAGGCCTGACCCTGACCAGCCGTGGCATCTATTCCAGCTCGCAGTACCTGGACCAGTCCAACGTCAAGGAAATCGACGCCTGGAACCGCCTCGACGTGGGGGCGCGCTACGGGTTCAAGGTGGACGATAAACACATCACCTTGCGGGCGAATGTGGAGAACGTCGCCGATAAGCGCTACTGGAGTTCGGCGGGTGCGTCGGACGATAGCGAGCCGGGCCTGACCTTGTCGACGCCGCGTACCTACCTGCTGTCGGCCACCGTCGACTTCTAACCTGTAGGAGCGGGCTTGCCCGCGAAAAACGCCAACGATGACGCGGGCATCCTGGATGAACGCGTTGTTCTTGGGTTCTTCGCGAGCAAGCTCGCTCCTACAGTGGGAGGTGACAGGCGGGGTATAAATGAGAATGTTTTTTGATCACGCCGCCCCGATATGGAATAGTACCCGCCGTTTTCCCCGGCCTGTCTAGCTGGGGTGTTTTAACGCCGAGGTCCTTGTCATGCGAATGCTGCGCTCCATCCCCACCCTTGCCGCCTGCGTCCTGGCGTTGTCTTCAAGCCTGTTGAGCGCCGCGCCCATCGACCTCAACGACGGCCAGCACGCGGTGCATCTGCCCGATGCGCCCAAGCGCGTGGTGGTGCTGGAATTCTCCTTTCTCGACAGCCTTGCCGCCGTCGCGGTAACGCCCGTCGGCGCCGCCGATGATGGCGACGCCAACCGTGTGTTGCCCCGTGTGCGCCAGGCCATCGGCCAGTGGAAGTCCGTGGGCCTGCGCTCGCAGCCGAGTATCGAGGAAATCGCCCGGCTCAAGCCGGACCTGATCGTCGCCGACCTCAACCGTCACCAGGCCTTGTACAACGACCTGTCGAGCATCGCGCCCACCCTGTTGCTGCCATCGCGCGGCGAGGATTATCAGGGCAGCCTGAAATCCGCCGAGCTGATCGGCAAGGCGCTGGGCAAGAGCGAACAAATGGAAGCGCGCATCCAGAAGAACCGCGAAAACCTCAAAGCCATTGCCCAGCAGATCCCGGCCGGCGCCAGCGTGTTGTTTGGTGTCGCCCGTGAAGACAGTTTCTCCGTGCACGGCCCGGATTCCTACGCCGGCAGCGTGCTCGAAGCCATTGGCCTGAAAGTCCCCTCGGTACGCGCCAATGCGGCGCCTACCGAGTTTGTCAGCCTGGAGCAACTGCTCGCCCTCGACCCCGGTTGGTTGCTGGTCGGGCATTACCGTCGCCCGAGCATCGTCGACAACTGGAGCAAGCAGCCGCTGTGGCAAGTGCTGGGCGCGGTGCGTAATAAACAGGTCGCTGAAGTGGACGGCGACAGCTGGGCGCGCAATCGCGGTGTGCTGGCCTCGGAGCAGATCGCCGAAGACGCACTGGCAATTCTCAAGGGCGGTAAAGCCGTACTGAGCCAATAAACATGGGGCGAAGTCTCGCGGCGGCAAGCATTGTGCTGCTGGGTGCCGGGTTGTTCTGGCTGTCGCTCTACAGCTGGTCACCGTTCACGATCACGGCGGCGGATGCGTGGAATGGCCTGGTTCATCAAGGCAGCGTGGGCGGCAATATGGCCTACATCGTCGCCCAATTGCGCGTGCCACGGGCGCTGTGCGCCGCGTTGGTCGGCGCCTGCCTGGGCCTGGCTGGTGCATTGATGCAAGGCATTACCCGCAACCGCCTGGCCTCGCCATCCTTGTTTGGTGTGACGGCCGGGGCGGCGCTGGGTTTGGCGCTGTTTTCCACCGGGTTGGTTGCGCCGCCGTTTGCCGGTGGTGCGTTGTTGATGACGTGCCTGGGCGGCGCGTTGGCCTGGGTCACGGTGTTCAGCCTCGGCGGTGCCTGGTCGCCGACCACCGCCCAGGGACGCCTGGTACTGGCCGGTGTGGCCGTGGCCGCGTTGTGCGCGGCATTGACCCGGCTCACGGTGATCCTGGTCGAGGCCCAGGCACAAAGCGTGCTCAACTGGCTGGCCGGTTCCTTGGCCAATGTCGGCGCTGCGCAGGTGCAACTGCTGTGGCCGTGCACCTTGATCGGTGGCCTGTGGGCGCTGTGGTGCGCGCCGCGTTTGAACCTGATCAACCTCGGCGAAGACGCCGCACGCTCCCTGGGCGTGGGCATTGCCAGCCTGCGCTTGCAGGTGTTCATCGCCAGCCTGTTGCTGGTCGGCGCGAGCGTCTGTGCGGTGGGGCCGATCGGGTTTGTCGGGCTGATCGCGCCGAATATCCTTCGCCAATTCCTTGGTAATGACTACCGCTGGCTGATCCCGCTGAGCGCGGCATTGGGCGCGGCGATCGTGCTGGGCGCCGACCTGCTCAGCCGTGCCGTGGCGTTTCCGGTGGAGACGCCGGCGGGTGTGGTCACTGCGTTGATCGGCGCGCCGTTTTTCCTCTTTCTTGCCAGGCGCGCCCTATGACCCGGCCACCCTTGCGCTTATGGATGCTGCTCGGCCTGTTGCTGCTGGCGACGTTGATCAGTCTCAGCGCCGGCACCGTGTGGCTCACGCCTGAAACCGTGCTGGACCGCCTGCTGGCCCACGACGCCCTCGACTTCGAAGTCTGGAACCACCGCCTGCCACGCAGCCTGATCGCGATTCTCGCAGGTGCAGCCTTCGGCCTGGCCGGGGCGATTGTGCAGGGCGTGATCCGCAACCCGCTGGCCTCACCGGAAATCCTCGGTGTGACCCAAGGCGCCGGACTGGCACTGACCGTGGCGATCATCAGTTGGCCGCATTTGCCGATTGTGTGGTTGCCGCTGGTGGCCTGCCTGGGCGGGGCCGGCGGCGCGTTGCTGCTGGCGCTGTACAACACCGGGGTGAGTTTTTCCGGGGTGCGTTTTGCCCTCTCCGGGGTGGCGATTGCGGTGACCTTGTCCAGTGTTACCGAGTTTCTGATCCTGTCCCATCCGCTGGATATCAACACCGCCTTGCTCGCCCTCACCGGCAGCCTGTGGAGCCGCAACTGGCACCATTTGGCGCTGGTGTTGCCGTTCCTGGTGCTGATTCCCATCGGGTTGTGCCTGGCCAAACCGCTGAACCTGATCGCCCTCGGCGATGAAGCGGCCCATAGCCTCGGCACGCCACTGAGTCGCACACGCTGGCTGGCGATGGCCTGCGCGGTGCTGCTCACCAGCCTGGGCGTGGGGGTGATCGGGCCGATTGGTTTTATCGGCCTGGTCGCGCCGCACATGGCGCGGCGGTTGGTGGGCGGGCATCACCAGTACCTGCTGCCGGCGGCAATGCTGATCGGTGCGTTGCTGCTGGTGCTGGCCGACACGTTGGGGCGCACGTTGATCGCGCCCAGCGAAATCCCCGCCGGGGTGCTCACGGCGGTGATTGGCGCGCCGTATTTTCTTTGGTTGCTGGCAAGGTTCAAGGGCTGATCACATGAGTATTCTTCACGCACGCGAGCTCGACATCGGCTACGGCACCACGCGCATCGTGCAAGGCCTGTCCTTTGCGCCGCCGACCGGGAAGGTCACCGCCTTGATCGGTCCCAATGGCTGCGGCAAGTCGACCTTGCTCAAGGCCTTCGCGCGCATCCTCAAGCCGACCCAGGGCGAGTTGACCCTGGATGGCCAGGCCTACGCCAGCCTATCCGCCCGCGAGTTGGCGCGGCAGATCGCGTTCTTGCCGCAGGTGCTGCCGGTGCCGGAAGGTGTCAGCGTGCGCCAGTTGGTCGCCTATGGCCGCAGCCCGCATAACTCGCTGTGGGGACGCTTGAGCGGCAGTGATCAATCCCACGTGACCCAAGCCATGCAGCGCCTGGAGCTGGACGTGTTGGCTGATCGCGCATTGGCCGATCTGTCCGGCGGCCAGCGCCAACGGGCTTGGCTGGCGATGGTGTTGGCGCAGAATGCGCCGGTGGTGTTGCTGGATGAACCCACCACCTACCTCGACATCAGCCATCAAGTCGAACTCATGGACTTGATGGGTGAACTGGCCGCCGAAGGCAAGACTGTGATCACGGTGCTGCACGACATCAACCAGGCTTGCCGCTACGCCGACCATTTGGCGGTAATGCACGGCGGCAAGTTGGTGGCTGATGGTGCGCCGGGGGCGGTGATCAATGCCGAGTTGATGCGCCAGGTGTTTGAGGTGCAGGTGCAAGTGATGCGGGAGCCGGTCGCCGGTACACCCATGTGCCTGGTGAAAAAGAGCACCCGCCCTCAAGCCTGACTCGGTTAAAAACTGTGGGAGCTGGCTTGCCTGCGATAGCGGTCTATCAGTCACATCATTTCCAGCTGACCCACCGCCATCGCAGGCAAGCCAGCTCCCACAGATTGATTTCAGTTGTTTTCCAGGGCTTTTTTCACGTCGATGGCTCTGGGCAACAGGCGGTTCTGATAGAACAGATCCGCTGTCGCCTGTTGTGCCGCGATAATTTTATCGTCAATCGGCAAAATCGGCGAAGGCGGGCGGTTGTCCATATAGCGCGCAACCACAGCGGCGGGCAGCCCCATGAAGCCTGTCAGCACCTTCAAACTGTCTTCACGCTGGCTGCGGGTGAGCGCTTCGGCAGCGCTGAGCTCATCCAGCAGGTCATGTACAAACACGCCATTGGCCTTCGCATAGTCGCGACGCGCGGTATACACCGGCCCCGACAAACCCAGGCCTTCGCCATTGGCCAGCACATGGCTGGGGCTTTGGCTCAATGCCAAGGATGAATAGGGCTCCCAGATGGCCCAGGCATCCACGCTGCCTTGTTCGAACGCTGCGCGTGCGTCGGCAGGGGGCAGGTACACCGGCTGGATATCCTTGTAGCTCAGTCCGGCCTTGTTCAGGGCGCGCAGGATCAGGTTGTGGGAACTGGAACCCTTCTGGAAGGCGACTTTCTTGCCCTTCAGATCCGCCACTGAATGCAGCGGGCTGTCGTTGCGCACCAGGATGGTTTCGGCGCTGGGCTTGGGCGGTTCGGCGCCGATGTAGACCAGGTCCGCGCCCGCCGCCTGGGCGAACAGCGGCGGGATGTCGCCGGTCGAGCCCACGTCCAGTGCGCCGACGTTCAGTGCTTCAAGCATCTGCGGGCCGGCGGGGAATTCGATCCACTTCACTTCGGTGTGCGGGAAGCGTTTTTCCAGCAGGCTATGTTCCTTGGCGAGCACCAGGGCGATGGAGCCTTTCTGGTAGCCGATGCGCAGGGTCGCGGGGTCGGCCGCCAGTGCGGTTTGAGTGACGGCCAGCAGGGCGAGTAACAGCGCTGGAATCTTCATGCATCGTCCTTTTTGAAGCGGTTTTCGGGGCGCGCCAAACCGAGGTTTTCACGCAAGGTCGTGCCGGTGTATTCGGTACGGAACAGGCCGCGCCGTTGCAGCTCCGGCACGACCCCTTGGGCGAAATCCTCCAGCCCGCCCGGCAGGTGCGGCACCAGGATGTTGAAGCCATCGGCGGCGCCGTTTTCGAACCAGCGTTGCAGCTCATTGGCGATCTGCGCGGGCGTGCCGATCAGGCTGTAATGCCCGCGACCCCCCGCGATCCGTCGGCCCAGCTGGCCGAGGGTCAGTTGTTCGCGGTGGGCCAGGTCACTCAGCAATTGTTGACGGCTGCGCTGCCCGCTGTCGGTCAGCGGCAACTCCGGTAAGGGCCCGTCCAACGGGTAGCCGGACAAGTCGAAATTACCCAGCATGCGCCCCAGCAACGCGACGCCCACCTGCGGCTCAACCAGCGCCTGGAACACCTCGAATTTTGCCTGGGCTTCGGCCTCGGTCTGGCCGACCACTACGAACACCCCCGGCATGATTTTCAGCGAATCCGGCTCACGCCCGTATGGCTCAAGCCGCCCTTTGAGATCGGCATAAAACGCCTGCGCATTTTCCAGCGACGTTTGCGCGGTAAACACCACTTCTGCCGTTTGCGCCGCCAGTTCACGGCCGGTTTCCGATGAGCCCGCCTGCACGATCACCGGTTGACCCTGGGGCGAGCGCGCTACGTTCAGCGGGCCCTTGACGCGGAAATGTTCACCGACATGGTCCAGCACATGCAGCTTCGCCGGGTCGTAGTAGGTGCCGCTGGCCTTGTCCCGCACGAAGGCGTCGTCTTCCCAGCTGTCCCACAACCCGGTCACGACGTGATGAAACTCCCTGGCACGGCTGTAGCGCTCGGCGTGGCCGAGGTGTTCATCGCGGCCGAAATTCTGCGCTTCGGCAGCGGCGTCCGAGGTGACCAGGTTCCAGCCTGCACGGCCTCCGGACAGGTGATCCAGCGAGGCGAATTTGCGCGCCACGTGGTAGGGCTCGTTATAGGTGGTGGTCGCCGTGGCGATCAGGCCGATGTGGTCCGTCACCGCACTCAACGCCGAAAGCAGAGTCAGCGGTTCGAAGTGATCCGAACGCGCCATATGGCTGGCGATTTCACCCGTGGCTGCCGCAATGCTATCGGCCACGAACAGCGCATCGAACTTGGCCGCTTCAGCCACCCGCGCCAGGTGCTTGTACTGGGCAAAATCCAGCCCGGCATTGGCCGGCACGTCCGGGTGGCGCCAGGCGGCGACGTGGTGCCCGGTAGCCATGAGGAAGGCGCCGAGTTTCAGTTGACGGCTCATGCTTAGAAATCCTTGCGCAGTTGCACGCCGAAGTAACGTTCATCGTCACGGGGCACGGCGCGGTAAATGTAGTTGCCGCCGCTGGCCAGCAGCGGTGAGTAGGATTTGTCGGCGAGGTTCTTCGCCAGGAATGCGACGCGCCAGCCATTGCTGTAGTCGGCCAGGGCCACGCTGGCGTTCCAGATGCCGTAGGCACCTTGTTTGGTGTCAAGGTTCTGGCTGATGTCGTACTGCACTTCGCTCTGCCAGCTGTAGTCGGTGCCCAGTTCGATGTCCAGGCCATTATCCAGCGGGATGGTGTAGTCGGCGCGCACGTAGCTTTTCCAGTCCGGGCTGAAAGGCAGCGGCTTGCCATTCACGTTGCAGGTCGCGGCGGCACCGGCCGGGCAGGCGAATTCGTCGATGCGCGCGCGGGTGTAGGCCAGGGCCCCGGACAGCTTGAGTTGCTGGGTGGCCTGCAAGGCGTAATCCAGCTCGACGCCTTCGGTGCTGACGCTGCCGGCGTTGATCAGGCGCGTCACCACTTGCCCGGCGACGGTGTCGAAAAAGTTGGCCTGGTAGTTGTCGTAATCGCTGTGGAACACCGCCAGGTTGGTGGTCAGGCGGTTGTTCCAGGCGGTGGCCTTGATCCCGGCTTCCCAGGTGTTGGAAGTTTCCGGCTTGAGCGCGTCGGTGTCACGCGGCTGCATATTGAAGAACACGTTGTACGCCGGGCCTTTGTAGCCGCGCGAATAGGTCAGGTAGCTGGTGACGCTGTCGCTGATGTCGTACTGCACACCCAGGCGCCCGGACCAACCGTCTTCGTCCACCGAACCGGAACTGGACGTGGCCGGTTGAATCCCGCTGACCGTGGTGGCCGAAGTGGAGACACGGCGGTGATCGTATTTCAGGTCATCGTGGGTGTAGCGCAGGCCGGCGATGCCACGAAAGCGCGAGGTGAAGTTCAGCGTGGTCTCGCCGAACACCGCGTAGCTGTCGTTGGTGGTGCTGTAGTCGGCGATGCCACGGTCGGTGCGCGTGGTGGTGGTGAGGGTGCGCTGGTAGGTTTCTTCATCCTTGCCGTGCATGTAGAACAGGCCGCCGACATACTCCAGGAACTCACCTTTGGGCGAGGCCAAGCGCAGTTCCTGGGAGTATTGGTTGAACGCGAGCGTGCCTTTGTCGGCGGTACCGGGAAACGCGGCGGTCACCGTGCCAAGGCGGTCGCCGTCCTGATATTGGGTGTTGTCCCAGCCACGCCAGGCGGTGATCGACGTCAGGGTGTAGTCGCCGAGGTTCCAGTCCAACTGGGCGGACAGGCCCTTGTTGGTGTCTTCCACGTGGCTGCGGGTATCGGTGTTGATGTCGCGGTTGTCGCTGGAGGCCCGCACCGGGCTCAGCGCGTTGGCGAACGCCGGGGTCAGGGACTTGCTGACCACGCCGTTCGGCGCGTCGTCGTGGGACTGCATGTAGTCGGCGATCAGGGTCAGTTTCAGGTCGTCGTTGGGGGTGAATTCCAACTTGCCGCGAATGCCCTTGTGGTTGTAGCCGTTGACCTCCTGGCCATTGTGCTGGTTGTCGACATTACCGTCGTAGCTGCCGAACAGCGTACTGATCGAACCCTTGAGCACATCCGGCACCAGGCTGCCGCCGATGCCGAAACGGGTGCGGCTTTCGTTGCCGCTGTAGTACGACTGGTCGATATAGCCATGAGTCTCGGCGGTGGGCGCCTTGCTGGTGATGTTCAGCACGCCGGCCGAGGCGTTCTTGCCGAACAGCGTGCCTTGGGGCCCGCGCAGCACCTCGATGCGTTCCAGGTCGAGCAGGTCAAGGGTGGCCTGGCCGGGGCGGGCGTAGACCACGCCGTCGATCACCGTGGCCACCGTCGGCTCGACGCCGGGGGAAGTGGAAATGGTGCCCACGCCGCGCACGAACAACGAGGTGTCCTTGTTGGAAGCGCCGGTGCGGAAGTTCAGCGACGGCACCTGCTGCGCGATGCTCGCCACGCCGTTGCGGTTATCGCGCTCCAGCTGTTCGCCATCGAGGACCGAGACGGCCACCGGGACTTTTTGCAGTGATTCTTCGCGGCGGGTGGCGGTGACGGTCACGGATTTGAGTGTCGGCTCCTGCGCATCGGCCGCAAAGGCACCGGGGGCGGGCAGGGCGGTCAACCCGGCCAGTATCAGAAAAGTGCTGCGTTGGAAGTTGTGCATGCTGTGCCCGCTCGAAAAGAATGCCCTGAACCGCTGCGGTTCTTGCGACCGTCAGCGCCTGTGAAATGTCTTTGGCATTCGCTCGAGCGAGTAGCAGACAACGCGCTTTGTTAGCGCTAACATCGGCATTATTGGTAGGTCTGGTTTAGAACGTCAAATACTGAAAAATTAGTCCTATATTCTTTTTAGTTTTTAACAGGATCATCCCGTGAGCGAAGACAAACCGCGCAAACGCCGTGGCGCCGGGCGTGTCACCTTGAACACCGTGGCCCGTCAGGCCGGGGTGTCGGCAATTACCGTGTCGCGTTACTTCAACCAGCCGGAACAGGTATCGCCCGAGCGCCGCGAGCGCATCGCCGAGGTGGTGGCCGAGCTAGGCTATGTGCCCAACCTGGTGGCCGGCGGGCTGGCCTCGGCACGTGGGCGCATCGTGGCGATGGTGATCCCGAACATCTCGGGGCCGATCTTTGCCAATACCATCCAGGGCTTCAGCGACACCCTCAGCCGGCATGGCTATCAACTGTTGTTGGCGTCGAGTTACTTCAGCGCCGAGCAGGAAGAGAGTGCGGTGCGTGCGTTCCTTGGCTGGTCGCCGGCGGCGCTGGTACTGACCAGCCGCTTCCACAGCGCGGCGACTGAAAAAATGATCACCGACGCGGATATTCCGGTGGTGGAGACCTGGGACTACGTGCCCGAACGCGCTCCGTTGCAAATCGGGTTTTCCCACTTCGAAGTGGGCGTCACCGCGGCGCGTTACCTGCATGGTCAAGGCTATCGGCGCATGGCTTTCGTGCAGAACAGTGCAGCAGGGGACTTCAGCGCCATGGAGCGGGGTGAGGGGTTCGCCGCGACCTTGACCGAGTTGGGTGTACAGCCCTGGGTCTTCTCTCCCGACCCAGATCGCGCGCCCTTCGAAGCGGGTAAACAGGCCATGGAAGTATTGATGAGCCATGCTACGCCACCAGATGCGATCTTCTTCGCCAATGACAACCTGGCGGCCGGTGGTTTGCTGGCTGGGCAGCGGGCCGGACTGAAGATCCCCGAGCAGTGCGCGGTGCTCGGTTTCGGCGATTACCCGTTCGCCGAAATGCTGTTGCCGAGCCTGAGTACGATCAAACCGCCTGCATTGGAAATAGGTGTGTTGGCCGCTACGCGCGTCCTTGAAAGTTTGGGGGTGCTGCCTGTAGAAGATGAAGTAACGCGTTTGAATTTATTGGACTGCCGTTTGATTGCGCGTGAAAGCGCCTAAGTGGCTAATTGCAACTAGTGGGATGATGGCTATTGGCTGCTAAGGCTCTGGCGCAAGGGTCTTGGCAATTATGTTTATTTTATTCCCCTCCTTCAGGAACTAGGTCTATAACTTCCAGTCGATAACCCCGGCTTACTCTATACGGGGTTGTGGCTAACTAATGGCATGTTTCCGTAGTTTCAAATAGCCATACTTTCTCGCAACACTAGATACCTGAACATTATGTCGTCAGCGCCTATCGATGCCTGCCAGATGCAGATCCCGCACACCGAGCAGGTGTGTGCGTGGCTGATGCAGCATGCCGGGCTGAAAACGGTGGACCTGGAGCGCGCCCGACGCCTGTCCACGGACGATCTGTTGAGCCTGTTGACACGCCTGGGCCTGATCTCCGAAGTTGAACTGGCGCGTGCCTGGGCGGCGTTGCTCGACGCGCCGTTGTTGCTGGCCGACGCCGCGCCGCCGCTGCTCGATCCTTTGCCTGCACTGACCGAACGCTTCATGCGGCACTACCAAGTGGCGCCCATAGGCTGGGACCACAACGGTCTGCGGGTACTGGCGGCCAACCCTGCGCAACATTATCCGTTCGAGGCCCTGGCCTATGCGTGCCAGGTGCCGGTGTGGCTGGCGATCGGCCCGCGCAATGAAGTCGACACCCTGATCGAGCGCTACTACGGTCAGGGCCGCTCGGCGATGGGCACGCTGATCGAGAACCTTGATGAGCAGGGCGGCGCCCAGGAAGATATCGAACACCTCAAGGACATGGCCTCCGAGGCGCCGGTGATCCGGCTGGTGAACTTGGTCCTTCAGCGCGCCGTGGAACAGCGCGCCTCGGATATCCATATCGAACCCTTCGAAAACCAGCTCAAGGTGCGCTACCGCATCGACGGCGTGTTGCACGACGCTGAAGCGCCGCCGGCCAGTTCGTCGGCGGCGGTGATTTCGCGGGTGAAGATCATGGCGCGGCTGGACATCGCCGAACGTCGGCTGCCCCAGGACGGGCGCATCATGCTGCGCATCCAGGGCAAGGAACTCGACCTTCGCGTGTCCACGGTGCCCACCAGTTTCGGCGAGTCGGTGGTGCTGCGCCTGCTGGACCGGCAAACCGTGCAGTTCGACTTCCCAAGCCTGGGCTTCGACGGACAGCGCCTGGCCACTTTCCTCGACCTGCTGGAACGGCCCCACGGCATTCTGCTGGTCACCGGGCCCACCGGTTCCGGCAAGACCACCACGCTCTACACCGCGCTGTCGCGGCTCAACACCGCCGAGCGCAAGATCATCACCGTGGAAGACCCGGTGGAATACCAACTCGAAGGCATCAACCAGATCCAGGTCAAGCCCGCCATCGGCCTGGACTTCGCCGGGGCACTGCGCTCCATAGTGCGCCAGGACCCGGACGTGATCATGATCGGCGAGATCCGCGACCTGGAAACCTGCCGCATCGCCATTCAATCGTCGCTGACCGGGCACCTCGTCCTTTCCACCCTGCACACCAACAGCGCCGCGGCGAGTATCACGCGGCTGCTGGACATGGGGGTGGAAAGCTACCTGATCGCCTCGACCGTCAGCGGCATCCTCGCCCAGCGCCTGGTGCGGCGCCTGGACCCGGCCACCCGCGTGGCCTTTGAAGCACCGCCGGAACTGATCGCAGAACATGGGCTGGATCGCCTGACCGAACAACGCCCGATCCTGCTCTATCGCGGGAGCTATCACGGTCGCAGTGCGCTCACTGAGCTGCTGGTGATGAACGATGAGCTGCGCAGCCTGCTGCTGCGTCACGCCGATGCCGCCACGCTGGAACAGGCTGCACGCCGCGCCGGTTTGCGCACCCTGTATGAAGAAGGGCTACGTCAGGCCTTGGCCGGTATTACCTCGTTGGAAGAAGTGCTGCGCGTCACCCGTGGGGACAGCGCGTGAGCCTGTTCAAGTTCCGCGCCTTGGACAACCAGGGCGTGCCGCAGAACGGTACGCTGGAAGCCACGGATCAAGTTGCCGCTGTCGCCGCCTTGCACAAGCGCGGCCTTTTGCTGTTGCAGATTGAAGCCGCCGACAGACCCCTGCTGCGCAACCCACGTGAGCATTTGAAGGGCACGGCGTTGGTGAGTTTTACCCAGCAATTGGCGACGCTGTTGGGGGCCGGCCAGCCTCTGGAACGCTCGTTGACCCTGTTGCTCAAGCAACCCGGCCCCGCTCAGGTGCGCGCGCTGATCGAGCGCATCCGCGATCACGTCAAGGCCGGCAAACCACTGTCCGCCGCGTTGGAACACGAGGGCGGCAGCTTCTCACCGTTGTACCTGAGCATGGTGCGTGCCGGTGAGGCCGGTGGCGCGCTGGAAAGTACCCTGCGTCAGCTCAGCGATTACCTGGAACGCAGCGAGCGGCTGCGCGGCGAGGTGATCAATGCGCTGATCTATCCGGCCTTCCTGGTGGTGGGCGTGCTCGGTTCCCTGGCGTTGTTGCTGGCGTATGTGGTGCCGCAATTCGTGCCGATCTTCCAGGACCTGGGCGTGCCGATTCCATTGATCACCGAGGTGATTCTGGCCTTGGGTGAGTTCCTCGGCGCCTATGGCTTGGTGGTGTTGGCCGGGCTGATCGTCGGCGGTGGGTGCTGGGCCGTACGCCTGCGCAATCCAGCATTTCGGGAACAATACGATCGACGCCTGCTCGGCATCCGTGTGATCGGCCCGTTGTTGCAACGGGTCGAGGCGGCACGCCTGACGCGTACCCTCGGCACGCTGCTCAGCAACGGCGTGGCGTTGCTGCACGCCTTGGTGATCGCGCGGCAAGTCTGCACCAACCGCGCGTTGCAGGCTCAGGTGGCGCATGCGGCGGAATCGGTGAAAGGCGGCGGCACCCTCGCCAGCGCGTTTGGCAGCCAGCCGTTGTTGCCCGAACTGGCGCTGCAAATGATTGAAGTCGGCGAACAGGCCGGCGAACTCGACAGCATGCTGCTCAAGGTCGCCGACATCTTCGACGTCGAAGCCAAGCGCGGCATAGACCGCCTGCTTGCCGCACTGGTGCCGTCCCTGACCGTGGTCATGGCGGTGCTGGTGGCGGTGATCATGTTGGCGATCATGCTGCCGCTGATGAGCCTGACCAGCAATATATGAAGGAGCTTGACCCATGAGAAAACCCCGCCGCCAAAGCGGTTTCACCCTGTTGGAAATGCTCGCGGTGATCGTGTTGCTGGGCATCGTTGCCACCATCGTCGTGCGCCAGGTCGGCGGCAATGTGGACAAGGGCAAGTACGGCGCGGGCAAGGCGCAGCTGGCCAGCCTGAGCATGAAGATCGACAGCTACGCACTCGACGTCGGCGCGCCGCCCACCAGCCTGCAACAGTTGGTGGACAGGCCCGGCGGTTATGCCAAGCCTTCTGACCTCAAGGACCCGTTCGGGCATGCCTTCGGCTATCGTTTTCCCGGCGAGCACGGCGCCTTCGACCTGATCTTCTATGGCCAGGATGGTCAGCCGGGCGGCGAAGGTTATAGCGCCGACCTGGGCAATTGGGAGTAACGCGGCCATGGTCCAGCGCGGCTTTACCCTGCTGGAAATGTTGGTGGTGATCCTGTTGATCAGCCTCGCCGCCAGTTTGCTGGGGCTGGGCGTGCGCCAGGGCCTGCAGACGGCGAAAGAGCGTCGCGCGGTAGGGCAGATGGTGGAGGCGCTGCGCACCACACGGGCGGGGGCGATAGTCAGCGGGCAGGCGGCGCGTACTGCATTCGATATGGAAGACCGTACGTTCCAGGCGCCGGGACGTGCGCTGCAACGGTGGCCGTCCGAGCTGCAAGTGACACTGCACACGGCCGAACAGGTGGGCCCTGCCGTCGAGTTCTATCCCGACGGCAGCTCCACGGGCGGCAATCTTCTATTGGCGAATGGCACCCGGCGTTGGCGCATCGATATCGGCTGGCTCACCGGCAGCGTGCAATCCAAGGCGCTGCCATGAAGCACCAGGCGGGGTTCACGCTGCTGGAAATGCTTGCCGCGCTGACGCTGATGGCGGTGTGCAGCACGGTGCTGCTGGTTGCGCTCGGCCAGAGCGCGCGCTCGTTGTCCCAGGTGGCCCACAGTGATCGGCTTTCCCATGCGGCGCTGACGATTTTCGATCAGGAGGCAGCAGGGCGATTGAGCAACGGCGTCAGCCAGGGCGAACTGGACGGCATCCGCTGGCAACTGACCAGTACCCGACAACAAACCCATATTTTCCGCCTCGACCTGGTCCTCAGTGAGGGCCCGCACCAGGCCCGTTTCAGCACCCTGAAGGCGCGCCTGTGAAGCGCCGCGAGCAGGGCTTTACCTTGCTGGAAATCCTCGTAGTGCTCAGTTTGTTGGGCGTTTTGCTGGTGCTGGTTGGGGGCGCATTGCTGGGCGCCAATCGCGCCGTGTCCAAGGCCCAGGCGTATACCGTGAGCCTGGATCAAGTGCGCGCCGCTCAGCAGTTTTTGCGCACGGCGATCAGCGAGGCGTTGCCGCTGGCGGTGGGTGAGGGCGATGTTTTTTTTGTCGGCACGGCGCAGCGGCTGGAGTTTGTCTCGACCTTGCCCGGTGTGCTAGGTGGTGGGATCCACCGGTTCAGCCTGCAACGGGTCGAACAGGATTTGCAGTTGGGCTTTTCTCAGCGTGAACCCCAGGTGCTGCTGAAAAACCTCGAGGACGTGCAGTTCAGTTATCGCGGCCTGTCTCCGCTGGGTCAGCCCACCGGTTGGGTCAGTGATTGGCCATGGCCCAAACGCCTGCCTGCGGCCGTGCGCATCGCCGCCAGCGTCGACGGCCCGGTGCCCTGGGTCACCCAGGTGATTGCCCTGCGCTTGAACCTGTCCAGCGGGAGCGTGGAAGAATGAGGCGCCAACGTGGTGCAGCCCTGCTGCTGGTGCTGTGGGTGCTGGCCTTGCTCAGCGTGTTGCTCGGCGGCCTGGCCGGCTGGGTGCAGTTGGAAAGTCGCCAGGCCCTGTGGTTGCGCCAGCACACACAAACCGTGCTGGCCGCTGAAGCCGGCATCGCCCTGGTCATGGCTGACCGGCGCTGGGTGGCCGATGGTCGCGATATCCCTTTGGCGTTTGATGATGCCCAGTTGCACGTCAGCCTGCGCAGTGAGCGCGGCAAGCTCTACCTGATCAACGCCGAGGCGCAGGATTCCACGCGCCTGGCCCTGGCCTGCGGCGCCACTCCAGCCCAGGCGACGCAACTGTCCACGGCCCTCGAAACGCGCCGCCAACAAGGCCTGGCGCCGTTCCGGGTGCTGGAAGAAGTACGCCAACTGCCCGGCATGACCCAAACCCTCTACAGCCAATTGCTACCCGAGATCACCTTGTGGAGCGACCTGGATCGCCCCGATCCCGCCTTCGCCAGCCCGCTGATGCGCAAGGCGCTGAACCTGCCGCGCCAGAACGCCGAAGGTGCCGACCCCGGCGAAGTGCTGGTGGTCGACAGCCGCGCCGAGCGCCCTGGTGGTTATCAGGCGCGGCTGCAAGTCACCGTTTTATTGAGCCCATCGGAGGACAGCGCACAACCCTATCGGGTGTTGCGTTGGCAAGAATGAATCGACTGGAACCCATCGCCCGACATTGGCGCGGCAGCCTGTTGCAACAGGGTTGGCGCTTGTGGCTCGCGGAGCTGCGCGCCTGTGTGCCGAGTGGGTTGGCACGGCGAGAACCGCCGGAGCAGATCCACCACTGGCCGTTACCGGCGCCGGTCGCGGCGGACAGCACGCGCCAAGTGCTGATGCTTGGCGCGGATGCCGTGCTGCTGCAGCGCGTGCAACTGCCTTTGGCCGCCGGGCGCAACCTCAACGCGGTGGTCGGTTATGAACTGGATCGCTACACCCCGTTCGAGGCCGACCAACTCTACTTCGTCGCGCGTCAGGAACGGCGCACGTCCACCCACCTTGAGGTCACGCTGGTGGCGATCCTGCGCGAACGGCTGGACCAGATCCTCACCGACTGCGCTGCACTTGGCCTGCATCCCCATCGCGTGGATGCGGCCAACCTGGGTATCGACCTGCTGCCCCCGCCGCTGCGCCCGCGCCAACGCCCGCCGGGCATGGGGTTGCAACGCAGCCTGCCGTGGTTGTGCGGGGCCCTGCTGATCGCAGCAATGCTGCTGTGGCTAAACGACCGCCAACGCGTCATCGACGCCATGCACGCCAGTGTGCAGCAACAGAAAGCCGAGGTCGTCGAGGTGCATGCCCTGCGCCAGCAACTGCTCAATACCCGGGGCGCGGCGCAGTACCTTACCCGGCGCAAACTGGCGCAACCCCCCCTGGCCGCGCTACTCAACGACCTGACCACTTGCCTGCCCGCCGATACCTGGCTGGATCAGTTGGACGTGAAGGACGGCGAGATTTCCCTCTCAGGTCAAAGCGCCAAGGCCAGCGCATTGATTACCCGCATCAAAGGCTGCCGCAGCCTGGAAAACGCCCAGTTCGAAGGGGTGATCCAGCCCGATGCCCGTACTGGCAAGGACCAGTTTGCCTTGCGTGCCCACCTACGCCAGGAGGCCGCCGATGCGCCGACCCCTCACACCCCGTGAACGCCGCGGCACTGCCTTGCTGGTGTTGGCGTTGGTACTCGGCACGGCCTACTGGCTGCTGATCGACAGTTGGTTCGCCGGCCCCCTGCGCGACATGGGCGAACAGGCCGAACAGTTGCGCGAGCAACAGCAACGCTATGCCGGCGTGTTGCGTCAACGTGATGCGCTGCGCCAACAGCTTGAGCAAGCCCGCCAGGACCCGGCCAGCAGCACCAGCCTGTTGCCGGGGGATGACCCCGACGTGGTGGCCGCCGACCTGATGCAGCGCCTTGCCGACCTGATCAACAGCCACGCCAACCTCGGCGGCGGTTGCAGCCTGACCCAGCGCAAGCCCATCACGCCGGAGCAGGACGACGGCGAGCCGTATCGCCAGGTCAAGGTCAGCCTGACCCTCGATTGCGCCATCGAACCCTTGGAGGCGCTGTTGCATGAGCTGGAGTATCAACCGCCGTTCTTGTTCGTGGATGAACTGCGCATCCGCCGCAGCCAGCAGGCGCCGGCCAATGGCGGTGCAGGCAAGTTGGTGGTGCACCTGCTGGTGCGCGGTTACCTGCAACCGGCGCGGGTGACGCCATGATCAGCAGATTACGCCCCGTGGAGTGGGGCCTGCTCGGCTTGTCGGGTTTGCTGGGCCTGTTGATGGCGGTAATCCTCAGCAGCATCGGTGATGAACCGCAATGGCTGCCTGAAGCGCCCGCGCGCGCTCATCCCACCGCCCAGGTACAGATCGCGCCGAGTGTCCCGCTGGAAAACCTGGCCGCCACTTGGCAAGCACCGCTGTTCAGCCCCGACCGCAGTCCGGATCGCGTCGTGGGCAAAGCCAAGGTCACCAGCCTGGCCAACCTGACCCTCAGCGGCATCATGATCACCGGCAACCTGCAAATGGCCATGCTCAAGCAAACCGATGGCCGCGCCCTGACGGTCCGCCTCGGCCAGGCCTTGCCCAACGGCTGGCGCCTGGACCACCTGACCCCGCAATCCGCCCGATTCAGCCTGGATGGCCGCACGCAAACCTTGAGCCTCTACGCCAAGCGCCTGCCGCCGCCGTCCAACCGGCCCCCCATCACTTTGCCCCGCGAGCCCCTCCCTTGATCGACATGCGCACCTCAACGTTTTGCCTGGCGACCGCTTTTGTCCTGAGCGGCTGTGGATCCTTCCCCGACCGTCTGGATGCGGACGACGATCTGCTGCACGAAGCGATGCAAGGCACCGGCTCGCAACGCCCGCCGACCGAGCAAGCCGTGCCGGAAAGCCCACCGCCTGCGGTGAAAACACCGACGCAGCGCCAACTGATCCGTGGCAACCAGCAGTTCATGCGCGGGCCGGCAGCGCAGCCGGTGGCGAAAGAGGAGGGTGGCGATATCGTCTTCAACTTCGCCGACCAGCCCATCGAAGCGGTGATCAACAGCGTGATGGGCGACCTGCTGCATGAAAACTACAGCATCGCCCAAGGCGTGAAGGGCAATGTAAGCTTTTCCACCTCCAAGCCGGTGGACAAACAACAGGCGCTGTCGATCCTCGAAACCCTGCTGTCCTGGACCGACAACGCGATGATCAAACAGGGTGATCGCTATGTGATTCTGCCCGCCAACCAAGCGGTGGCGGGCAAGCTGGTGCCGCAGATGAGCGTGGCGCAACCGTCCAGCGGCCTGTCGGCGCGGCTGTTTCCGCTGCGCTACATCGCTGCCACCGAGATGCAGAAACTGCTCAAGCCCTTCGCCCGTGAGAATGCGTTCCTGCTGGTGGACCCGGCCCGCAACGTGCTGAGCCTGGCTGGCACCTCGGATGAACTGGCCAACTACCAGGACACCATCGACACCTTTGATGTGGACTGGCTCAAAGGCATGTCGGTGGGCGTGTTCGGCCTGCAACGGGCTTCCGTGGCCGAATTGATGCCCCAGCTGCAAAGCCTGTTCGGCCCTGACAGCGGCATGCCCCTGGCCGGGATGCTGCGCTTTTTGCCGATTGAACGGACCAACTCGGTGGTGGCGATTTCTTCCCAGCCACAGTACCTCAGCGAAGTGGGCGACTGGATTCGCACCATCGACGAGGGTGGCGGCAACGAGCCGCAGATGTACGTCTACGACGTGCGCAATATGAAGGCCGCCGACCTGGCCAAGTACTTGCGGCAGATCTACGGCACCGGCGCGATCAAGGACGACACACCGGCCAAGGTCGCGCCTGGCCTGCGCACCACGACCCTGTCGTCACTCAATACCGGCGGCTTGCAGAACAACCCACCTGCTGCCGAAGCGCCGGAGCCTGACGAGAAGGAGGTCGCGCCCACCAGCGCGCTTGAAGCCGGCACCCGCATTACCGCGCAAAAGAGCAGCAATCAACTGCTGGTGCGCACCCGGCCCGCGCAGTGGAAAGAGATCGAAGCGGCGATCAAGCGGCTCGATAACCCGCCGCTGCAAGTGCAGATCGAGACGCGGATTCTTGAGGTCAAGCTCACCGGTGAACTGGACTTGGGCGTGCAGTGGTACCTGGGGCGGCTGGCGGGTAATTCCTCCAGCACCACCGTCGCCAACGCTTCCGGCAGCCAGGGCGCACTCGGCGGGGGTGGGGCGGGGTTGGGGGCGACGGATTCGTTGTTCTACTCGTTTGTCAGTTCGAATCTGCAGGTGGCGTTGCATGCGCTGGAAACCAATGGCCGCACCCAGGTGCTGTCGGCGCCGTCGCTGGTGGTGATGAACAACCAGCCGGCGCAGATTCAAGTGGGGGATAACATTCCGATCAACCAGACCACGGTGAATACCGGGGATGCGGATACCACGTTGAGCAGTGTCGAGTATGTGCAGACGGGCGTGATTCTGGACGTGGTGCCGCGGATCAATCCGGGTGGGTTGGTGTACATGGATATTCAGCAGCAAGTCAGTGATGCCGAGAGTCAGAGTGCGAACAGCAACACGCCGGTGAATCCGCGTATCTCGACGCGCTCGGTGTCGACGCAGGTGGCGGTGCAGAGTGGGCAGACGGTGTTGCTGGGGGGGTTGATCAAGCAGGACAACGGGGAGAGTGTGAGTGCTGTGCCGTACCTGGGGAAGATTCCGGGGTTGCGGTGGTTGTTTGGGAGTACCAGCAAGTCGAAGGATCGGACGGAGCTGATTGTGTTGATTACGCCTAAGGTGATTACCAGCAGTGGGCAGGCGCGGCAGGTGACGGATGATTATCGGCAGCAGATGCAGTTGTTGCGGCCAGGGGGGTAGGTTGGTGTACATAGGTGTTTGTTATTGCGCCGTCAATCAGGAGGAATCATGTCTACCGTCGTCCGTCTCGCCCAGGCAGCCGATGCCGAAGGGATCAGCCAGGTCATCCTGGCGGCCTTGCACAGCAGTAATGCGCGGGATTATCCGGCCGATGTGATTGCGCGGGTGGCCAGTAATTTCACGCCTGATGCCGTGTTGGCCTTGCTTAAGCGCCGCCTGGTACTGGTGGCCATTCAAGATCAACTGATCGTCGCCACCGCCGCCCTTGACGGTAATGTGGTGCGCTCGGTGTTCGTCAATCCAGCTTTGCAAGGGCAAGGCATTGGCCGGCTGTTGATGATCGAGATTGAACTGCGCGCCCGTGAGGCGGGGGTGACGGTATTGAGCGTGCCGTCATCACTGACGGCCGAGCCGTTCTACACCAAGCTGGGGTTCAACACCGTGCGCGACGTTTACCACGGCAACGAGCGTACGCTGGTGATGGAAAAGACGCTGCTGTCCCGGCATCCCATCGGGCCGTACCGCGACCGTCAGCATCGGGCGCAAGTGGTTACGTTATGGCAGCAGGCCTTTGGCTATGATACTGCGCATAACGTGCCGACCCTGGCTATCGATAAGAAGCTGGCCGTCAACGACGGGCTGTTCTTCGTGGCCACGGATAAAAAGACGGTGATCGGAACGGTTCTGGCCGGTTATGACGGCCATCGTGGCTGGCTGTATTCAGTGGCGGTGCATGCCGACTATCGGCGCCATGGCTTGGGGTCCTCACTGGTGCGTCATGCGGAACAGGCATTGACCGCCTTGGGTTGCATGAAGATCAACCTGCAGATCAACGGCGGCAATGATGCGGTGGTGGGGTTCTACGAGGCATTGGGGTATGGGGTGGAGCCGAGGATCAGCATGGGCAAGAAGCTTTTGGCGAATATCCCATCGTAATCTTGAGAATGTCGAAGATCAAAATGTGGGAGCGGGCTTGCTCGCGAATGCGGAGTATCAGTCACCTAATTCAGTGCTGACAAACCGCTTTCGCGAGCAAGCCCGCTCCCACATTGGGTTTTTTTTCAGGGTTGCTTAGACCTTGACGATCCAGCCTTCCGGCGCTTCAACGTCGCCGGTCTGCACACCGGTCAGCTCTTTGTAGAGCTTCTGGGTGATTGGGCCGACTTCGGTTTCGCTGTGGAACACGTGCAGCTTGCCGTTGTACTGGATGCCGCCGATTGGCGAAATCACCGCAGCCGTACCGCAGGCGCCGGCTTCCTTGAACTGGTCCAGCTTGTCGATGAACACTTCGCCCTCGACCACTTCCAGGCCCAGGCGGGTCTTGGCCAGTTCGATCAGCGACAGGCGGGTGATGCCTGGCAGTACCGAAGGCGACTTCGGCGTGATGAACTGGTTGTCGTGGGTGATCCCGAAGAAGTTGGCCGAGCCGACTTCTTCGATTTTCGAGTGGGTCATCGGGTCCAGGTAGATCGCGTCGGCAAAACCGGCTTTCTTCGCCTCGGAACCTGGCATCAGGCTGGCGGCGTAGTTGCCACCGACCTTGGCGGCACCGGTGCCTTGTGGCGCGGCGCGGTCGAAGGTGGAGATCTGGAAGTTGTGCGGCACCAGGCCGCCTTTGAAGTAGGCGCCGACCGGGATGCAGAACACGGAGAAGATGAATTCCGGCGCGGTGCGCACGCCGATGTTGTCACCGGTGCCGATCACGAACGGGCGCAGGTACAGCGCGCCGCCGCTGCCGTACGGCGGGATGAAGTGCTCGTTGGCCTTGACCACTTGCTTGCAGGCGTCGATGAACACATCGGTCGGCACATGCGGCATCAGCAGGCGGGCGCAGCTGCGTTGCATACGGGCGGCGTTCTGGTCCGGGCGGAACAGGTTGATCGAGCCGTCCTTGCAGCGGTAGGCCTTGAGGCCTTCAAAGCATTGCTGGCCGTAGTGCAGGGCGGTGGAGCCCTCGCTGATGTGCAGCACGTTGTCGTCGGTCAGGGTGCCGTCTTGCCATTCGCCGTTTTTCCAGACCTGGAGAAACCGCTTGTCGGTCTTGATGTAGTCAAAACCCAGCTTGTCCCAATTGATGCTTTCGTTACCCATGACACCCTCTATCGTTGGTCAAGTCGGTTTTTTTCTGGATGGGCGCAACAATACTTCATTCTTGGCCGGTGTGGGAGCGGGTGGGCGGACCATTCAGCCTCTGTATTGGCTGATCCACCGCTATCGCAGGCAAGCCAGCTCCCACATTTGGAATGCATTCCACTGTGGGAGCCGGGCTTGCCCGCGATAGCCTCACCTCGGTTTTACAGGTGTAAGGCATGCCCTAACGCTCTTAATGCGGCTTCCTGAACGGCCTCGCCCAACGTCGGATGGGCGTGGATGGTGCCCGCCACGTCTTCCAGGCGCGAACCCATTTCCAGGCTCAGGCCAAAGGCGGTGGACAGTTCGGAGACCCCCACCCCCACGGCCTGCCAGCCGACGATCAGGTGGTTGTCACGTCGCGCCACCACCCGTACGAAGCCGGTTTTCGACTCTAGGGTCATCGCCCGGCCATTGGCCGCGAACGGGAAGCTCGACACGATGCAGTCCAGCCCTGCGGCCTTGGCTTCGTCGGGCGTTTTGCCGACCACCACCAGTTCCGGGTCGGTAAAGCACACTGCCGGGATCGCGGCCGGGTTGAATTCGCGGGACTTGCCGCTGATCAGTTCGGCGACCATTTCACCCTGGGCCATTGCACGGTGCGCCAGCATCGGCTCGCCGCTCAGGTCGCCGATGGCATACACATTGCGCATGCTGGTCTGGCAACGGCTGTCGATCTTGATCGCCGCGCCGTTCATCTCCAGGTTCAGCGCTTCGAGGTTCCAGCCTTGGGTGTTGGGTTTGCGACCCACAGCAACCAGCACCTGATCCGTTGCCAGCGACAGGGTGTCGCCATTCGGGTCGCGTACTTGCAGGCTGCCATCGGCAAAACCGGTGACGCTGTGCTTGAGGTACAGCTTCACGCCCAGTTGCTTGAGGGATTCATTCACCGGCTGGGTCAACTCAGCGTCATAGGCCGGCAGGATACGATCCTGTGCCTCGACCACACTGACCTCGGCACCGAGCTTGCGGTAGGCGATGCCCAGTTCCAGGCCGATATACCCGCCACCCACCACGATCAGGCGCTTGGGCACTCGCGTTGGCGCCAGCGCTTCAGTGGACGAAATGATCGGCCCGCCAATCGGCAGCATCGGCAGGTTGACGCTTTTCGAGCCGGTGGCCAGCAGCAAGTGCTCGCACTGGATGCGCTGGTCGCCGACGTCGACGGTCTTGCCATCCACCACCTTGGCCCAGCCGTGGATCACCTGCACTTTGTGTTTCTTCAGCAAGGCGGCGACGCCGGTGGTCAGGCGATCGACGATGCCGTTTTTCCATTCCACGCTTTTACGGATGTCCAGGGTCGGCACATCCACTTCGATGCCCAGTTGCGAACCCTGGCTGTGGTGGATAGTTTGCTGGAACTGCTCGGCCACGTGGATCAAGGCCTTGGACGGAATGCAGCCGATATTCAGGCAGGTGCCGCCCAGCGCCTGGCCTTCCACCAGGATGGTCGGAATGCCCAACTGGCCGGCACGAATCGCCGCCACATAACCGCCAGGGCCGCCGCCGATAATCAACAGCGTGGTATTCAATGTCTGCGTCATGCCTTACTCCAGGAACAGGCTGGCGGGTTGTTCGAGCAGGCCGCGAATGGCCTGGATGAATTGCGCCGCGTCCATGCCATCGACCACCCGGTGATCGAAGGAGCTGGAGAGGTTCATCATCTTGCGTACCACGATCTGGCCCTTGATCACCATCGGCCGTTCAACGATACGGTTGACGCCGACGATGGCCACTTCCGGCAGGTTCAGCACCGGCGTGCTGACGATGCCGCCCAAGGCACCCAGGCTGGTCAGGGTGATGGTCGAACCCGACAGCTCATCGCGGCTGGCCTTGCCGTTGCGCGCAGCCGTGGCCAAACGTGCGATTTCTTCGGCATTGCCCCACAGGCTGCGGGCTTCGGCGTGACGCACCACCGGCACCATCAGGCCAACGTCGCTCTGGGTGGCGACGCCCACATGCACCGCGCCGAGGCGGGTGATGACCTGGGCTTCGTCGTCGTAACGCGCGTTGATCTGCGGGAAGTCACGCAGTGCCACCACCATGGCGCGCACGATGAACGGCAGCAGGGTCAGCTTGCCGCGCGTAGCACCGTGTTTCTCGTTGAGGTGCACACGCAACTCATCAAGGGCGGTGACGTCGATCTCTTCCACATAACTGAAATGCGCGGCGCGCCGGGTGGCGTCCTGCATGCGCTGGGCGATCTTGCGGCGCATGCCGATCACCGGGATTTGTTCTTCAGTGTTGCGTTCGGCGTAGGGGTTGGCAGCCGTTGATGCCCTCGCCGAACCTTGCTGGAGGTAGGCGTCGAGATCTTCGTGCAGAATCCGGCCCGCCGGGCCAGAGCCCTGGACCAGACGCAGTTGAATCCCGGCGTCCAATGCGTGTTTGCGCACGGCCGGGGAGGCCAGCGGGCGTTCGTCGGCTTCACGTGCCACAGGTGCCTGGGCTGCGATAACCGGCGCAGGTTTGCTTTCAACCACGACTGGCGCAAGCTTGGCTTCAACCACAGGCGCGGCCTTCGGCGCTTCCTTCACGGCGGGCGCTTCCTTGGCGTTGCCCGCGCCTTCCACTTCAATGCTGATCAGAATACTGCCCACGGCCATGACTTCCCCCGGCTCGCCGCCGAGGGAAATCACCTTGCCGTGCACGGGCGAGGGAATGTCTACCATCGCCTTGTCGGTCATCACATCCGCCAGTACCTGGTCTTCCACGACCATGTCGCCAACCTTCACATGCCACACCGACAGTTCAACTTCCGCGATGCCTTCGCCAATATCCGGCATCTTGATAACGTGCGTGCCCATTCAGACCTCCATGACCCGTTTCAACGCCGCGCCCACTCGGGACGGCCCTGGGAAATACGCCCACTCTTGCGCGTGCGGGTAGGGGGTGTCCCAGCCGGTGACGCGTTCGATCGGCGCTTCCAGGTGGTGGAAGCAATGCTCTTGCACCAGCGACACCAACTCGGCACCAAAACCGCAGGTGCGGGTGGCTTCATGCACCACCACGCAACGACCGGTCTTCTTCACGGATTTGACGATGGTTTCCAGGTCCAGCGGCCACAGGCTGCGCAGGTCGATGACCTCGGCGTCAATGCCGGTTTCTTCGGCGGCGACTTGCGACACATACACGGTGGTGCCGTAGGTCAGCACCGTGACCGCCGAACCCGGACGCACGATGGCGGCCACGTCCAGCGGCACGGTGTAATAACCGTCCGGTACCTGGGCTTGCGGGTGTTTCGACCACGGGGTTACCGGGCGGTCGTGGTGGCCATCGAATGGGCCGTTATACAGGCGTTTCGGCTCGAGGAAGATAACCGGGTCATCGTTTTCGATGGAGGCGATCAGCAAACCTTTGGCGTCGTAAGGGTTGGACGGCATCACCGTGCGCAGCCCGCAGACCTGGGTGAACACCGCTTCGATACTCTGGCTGTGGGTCTGGCCACCGTAGATGCCACCGCCGCATGGCATGCGCATGGTCAGTGGCGCGGTGAACTGGCCGGCCGAGCGATAACGCAGGCGCGCCGCTTCGGAGATGATCTGGTCGGTGGCGGGGTAGACGTAGTCGGCGAACTGGATCTCGGCCACCGGGCGCAGGCCATAGGCGCCCATGCCCACGGCCACGCCGATAATGCCACTCTCGGAGATCGGTGCGTCAAACACGCGGGAGCTGCCGTACTTGGTCTGCAAGCCTTCGGTGCAACGGAACACACCGCCGAAATAACCGACGTCCTGGCCGAACACCACCACGTTGTCGTCGCGTTCGAGCATCACATCCATGGCCGAGCGCAGGGCCTGGATCATGGTCATGGTGGTGGTGGTCATGGCGGTTTCCACTTCAATACTGTTGTTGTGATCGTTCATGTCAGATCCCCAACTCTTGACGCTGGCGCTTCAAATGCTCCGGCATCTCTTTGTAGACGTCTTCGAACATGGTCGCGGCGCTTGGAATCTGGCCGCCGGCGAGGGTGCCGTACTGTTCGGCTTCTTTCTGCGCCTTGACCACTTCGGCTTCAAGTTCTGCACTGACCGCTGCGTGTTCCTCTTCGGACCACTGGCCAATCTTGATCAGGTGCTGCTTGAGACGGGCAATCGGGTCGCCCAGAGGGAAATGGCTCCAGTCGTCGGCGGGACGGTATTTCGATGGATCATCCGAAGTGGAGTGCGGGCCGGCGCGGTAGGTGACCCACTCGATCAGCGTGGGACCAAGGTTGCGGCGCGCACGCTCGGCGGCCCAGGCGGAAGCGGCGTACACCGCGATGAAGTCGTTGCCGTCCACCCGCAGGGAGGCGATGCCGCAACCGACGCCGCGTCCGGCGAAGGTGGTGGCTTCACCCCCGGCGATGGCCTGGAAGGTGGAGATGGCCCACTGGTTGTTGACCACATTGAGGATCACCGGCGCACGGTACACGTGGGCGAAGGTGAGGGCGGTGTGGAAGTCCGATTCGGCGGTGGCACCGTCGCCAATCCAGGCCGAGGCGATCTTGGTATCGCCCTTGATCGCCGAGGCCATGCCCCAGCCCACGCCTTGTACGAATTGGGTGGCGAGGTTACCGGAAATGGTGAAGAAGCCTGCGTCCTTGACCGAGTACATGATCGGCAACTGACGGCCCTTGAGCGGATCACGCTCGTTGGACAGCAGTTGGCAGATCAGGTCCACCAGCGGCACTTCGCGGGCCATCAGGATGCTTTGCTGGCGGTAGGTGGGGAAGCACATGTCGTCGATGTTTAAGGCCAGGGCCTGGGCGCTGCCGATGGCTTCTTCGCCAAGGCTTTGCATGTAGAACGACATTTTTTTCTGACGCTGGGCGACCACCATGCGGTTGTCGAAAATGCGCGTCTTGAGCATGGCACGCATGCCTTTGCGCAGGATCTCGACCGGGACGCCTTCGGCCCATGGGCCGAGGGCCTGGCCCTGGTCGTCGAGCACGCGGATCAGGCCCTTGGCCAGGTCGGCGGTGTCGGCGGGTTCTACGTCGATGGCGGGTTTGCGCACTAGACCTGCGTCGGTCAGGCGCAGGTACGTGAAGTCGGTCTTGCAGCCTGGGCGTCCCGAGGGTTCAGGGACGTGCAGGCGCAGTGGTTCATACTGCTGGGTCATGGCTTTCTACGCTCTATCTTGTGAATTTCTTGTAGTGGGCGCGCTAGCTGACAGTCAGCCTCCGGATAGGAGAAATCTTGTCCTACAACAATCATAGGCGGGGCGTGGAAGAATATTTATCTGTGTTTCGTTGCACTCAGGATCATTTGCGGATAAAAAATCTGCATAAACATAATAAACAGGTGATTTTGTCTCATGCGCAAACTGGACCGTACCGATATCGGCATTCTCAACGCCCTGCAGGAGAACGCCCGCATCACCAACGCCGACCTGGCCCGCTCGGTGAACCTGTCGCCCACGCCGTGTTTCAACCGGGTGAAGGCGATGGAGGAATTGGGCTTGATTCGTGACCAGGTCACCCTGCTCGACGCCGACCTGCTGGGGCTGCACGTCAACGTGTTCATCCACGTCAGCCTGGAAAAACAGAATGAATTGGCGTTGCAGCAGTTCGAAGGCGCGATCTCCGACCGGCCGGAAGTGATGGAGTGTTACCTGATGGCCGGCGACCCGGACTATCTGATCCGGGTGCTGGTGCCGACAATCCAGTCGCTTGAGCGCTTCATGATGGACTTTTTGACCAAGGTGCCGGGCGTCGCCAATATCCGCTCCAGCTTTGCCCTCAAGCAAGTGCGCTATAAAACCGCGTTGCCGCTACCGGCCAACGGCATCAACCTGGGTTAGAGGTGGTTGACCGGAATCTTCAGGTACACCACACCATTGTCCTCCGCCGGCGGCATATTCCCCGCCCGCACATTCACCTGGATCGCCGGCAGCAACAGCGTCGGCATCCCCAGCCCTGCGTCGCGCGTGGTGCGCATCTCGACAAACGCGGCTTCATCCACGCCATCATGCACATGGATATTCCCCGCCCGCTGCTCGGCCACCGTGGTCCGGCACTTTGCCTCACGACCTTCCGGCGGGTAGTCGTGGCAGACGTACAGCTCGGTTTCCAGGGGAAAGCCCAGCAACTTGCGCATCGACGCATACAACTGCTGCGCATCGCCGCCGGGGAAATCACAGCGCGCTGTACCGACATCCGGCATGAACAGCGTGTCCCCCACCAGGATCAACCGGTCGTCGATCAGGTAGGCCATGTCCGCCGGGGTATGCCCTGGCACATGCAGGGCCTGGGCCTTGATCGTGCCGATGTGAAACACCTCATCCGGCGCAAACAGGTGATCGAACTGCGAGCCATCCACGCGAAATTCCGGCTCCAGGTTGAACAGGTTCTTGAACACGCCCTGCACTGTGCTGATCGACTGCCCGATGGCGATCTTGCCGCCCAGCGTGCGGCGCAGGTAAGGCGCGGCGGACAAGTGATCAGCGTGGGCGTGGGTTTCCAGCAGCCATTGCACCTGCAGCCCATGCTCGCGTACAAAGCGGATGACCTTGTCGGCCTGGGCGGTGTCGGTCCGCCCCGAGGCCGGGTCGTAGTTGAGCACCGAATCGACGATGGCGCAGGGGCCGCCGTCGGCTTCATAAACGACGTAGGTGTAAGTCGAAGAGGCGTCGTCCAGAAAGGCTTGAATCAGCGCTGGCATGGCGGTTGTCCCGGATGAAGAAAAAAGTAGTTACAATCAGTTTACGTTTTCACATAATGTTTTGAGCTTAAGTGACAAAAAGGACCCGAGGCAAATGGAATCTACTCTGAGTGAGGGCGAAGTCGCCCAGTTGCGCGCATCGGCGTCCAAGGCCTGTTCCTTGCTCAAGGCCCTGGCCAATGAGGACCGTTTGTTGATCCTGTGCCAGTTGACCCAAGGCGAACGCAATGTCGGCGAACTGGAAGCCCTGACCGGCGTGCGCCAGCCCACGCTGTCTCAACAATTGGGCATTTTGCGTGACGAAGGGTTGGTCGCCACCCGTCGGGAAGGTAAATACATCTTCTACGGGTTGGCCAGCCACGAAGTGATTCAAGTGATGAAGACCCTGTCCGGCTTGTACTGCGGCGCGGTCATAAAAAGCTGGGCGTGACGCCATCCGGCAGCGACCCTTGTGTGCATGTATGACAAAGGCGATAGACCATGACCGACCAACACTGGGGCCCAACCATCAGTGGCGACATCGTAGTCATCGGCGGCGGCTCGGCGGGCATTGGCCTGCTGGCCAGCCTGCTCAAGCGCGACCCGCACCTGAATATCATCCTGATCGAACCGAGCGACCATCATTGCTACCAGCCCGCCTGGACCCTGGTGGGCGGCGGCGCCTATGACCTGAAAAAGACCCGTCGTCCGCTCGCTGATGTATTGCCCAACGGCGTTACCTGGGTGCAAGCCGCCGTCACCGAAGTTCTGCCCGACGAGCAGACCCTGATCCTTGACAGCGGCCAGCGTGTCAGTTGGCAAAACCTGATTGTCTGCCCCGGCCTGCGCCTGGCCTGGGAGAAGATCGAAGGCCTGCAAGACACCCTCGGCAAGCATGGCGTCACGTCCAACTACAGCTACCAGCACGCCGCTTACACCTGGCAACGGGTGCAGCAACTCAAGGGTGGCAAGGCGATCTTCACCCAGCCAGCCATGCCGATCAAATGCGCAGGTGCGCCGCAAAAGGCCCTGTATTTGTCCTGCGATCACTGGCTCAAGCAGGGCGTGCTGAAAAACATCGACGTCGAATTCAACCTGGCCGGTGCCGCGTTGTTCGGCGTGGCGACCTTCGTGCCGCCGTTGATGAAATACGTGGAGAAGTACGACGCCCGCCTGGCGTTCAACGCCAACCTGGTGAAAGTCGATGGCCCCGCTGGCAAGGCCTGGTTCGAAGTGAAGGACGCCGAAGGCACTGCGCGCATTGAAGAAAAATCCTTCGACCTGCTGCACGTGGTCCCACCGCAGGTTTCTCCGGATTTCATCCGCCAAAGCCCGCTGGCCGACGCCGCCGGCTGGTGCGAAGTGAACCCCCTTAGCCTGCAACACCTGCGCTACCCACACATCTTCGGCCTGGGTGATGTGTGCGGCACCCCCAACGCCAAGACCGCCGCTGCGGTACGCAAGCAGATCGTCGTGGTCGCTGAAAACCTGCTGGCCCTGCGCAAACAGGCGCCGCTGCCGCTTAAATACGATGGCTATGGTTCCTGCCCATTGACGGTGGAGAAGGGCAAGGTGGTGCTGGCCGAGTTCGGCTACGGCGGCAAGTTGCTGCCGACCTTTCCCCTGGACCCGACCCAGGCGCGCCGCTCGATGTGGTTCCTCAAGGCCACTTTGCTGCCGTGGTTCTACTGGAATGGCATGCTCAAGGGGCGCGAATGGCTGACCCGCCTGAGCAAGGTGGACTGAATGCTGCTGGCCAGTGTGTTGGGATTATTGATGGGCCTTGTCATGGGCCTGACCGGCGCGGGCGGCGGCATCCTCGGGGTGCCGGCGCTGGTGTTGGGGTTGGGTCTGAGCATGACCCAGGCCGCGCCGGTGTCGTTGCTCGCCGTCGGTGCGGCGGCAGCGGTAGGGGCGATTGACGGTTTGCGCCATGGCCTGGTGCGTTACCGCGCCGCGTTATTGATCGCCTTGCTCGGTGCGCTGTTTTCGCCAGTGGGTGTTTTTCTTGCCCACCAATTGCCGGAAGCGCTGCTGATGGGCCTGTTCAGCGGGTTGATGGTGCTAGTAGCCTGGCGCATGTTGCAGCGTGAAAAACGCGAGGCAGGGCCGAGTGACCATGGCACGGCGTCCTGGGGCCAGAAGAACTGCATGCTCGATCAGCAGACTGGGCGCCTGGCCTGGACCGCCAAGTGCAGCGCGACCCTGGCCGCCCTCGGCGCGGTGACCGGTGCAGTGTCCGGCCTGCTCGGTGTGGGCGGTGGCTTTCTGATCGTGCCGGCGTTCAAGCAACTCACCGATGTGCAGATGCGCGGCATCGTCGCCACCTCCTTGATGGTGATCAGCCTGCTCTCGCTGATCGGCGTGGCCGGTGCATTCCATGCCGGTGTGCGCATCGAGTCGGTGGGCTGGGTATTTATCGGCGCAAGCATCGTCGGCATGCTGGCTGGCCGACGCCTATGCTCGGTGATTCCCGCCCGTATCTTGCAGGTGGGGTTTGCCAGCCTGTGCGTACTGGTGGCGATTGGAATGCTGGTTAACGCCTTGCTCTGAAACGGTGGCGAGGGAGCTTGCTGCGCAGCACCTTCAGCCCTGTTCCAACTGGGCCAGGCGCTCTTCAAGCGCTGCAATCCGCGCTTCCAGTTCTTCGATCCGGTCCGCTGAAACGCCAGCCCCGCGTTCCACGGGGTTGCCCCGTGCCGCGAGGATTGTCTCGATGTCTGCCGGATCGCCCAGCGCATGGGTGTAGCGGTCTTCGCGCTGCCCGGCCTGGCGCGGCACCAGCAACGCCAGCCCGCGGGCAATCAAGCGCTCCAGTTGATGCACCACCTGCTCGGCATCTTCGAAGTCATGCATGCGTCCGCTGCGGGTCAGCAGCTCATTGACGGTCTGCGGTCCTCGCAAGAACAGCAGCCCGGTGAGGATCACCTGGGCCGGCACCAGCTCCAGCGCCTTGTCCACACGATGTTCCCAGCGGTCTGCACGGCTGCCCATCACCAGGCGGGTGAAGCCCTGGCCTTCCAGAGCACGCAGGCTCTGGCCGACCTGGCCCTGGCTGAGGGTCATGACCGGCTCGCGGCTGGTCTTCTGGTTGCAGGCCAGTACCAGGGCATTGAGGGTCAGGGGATAGGTTTCCGGGTTGGTCGCCTGCTTTTCGATCAGGCAGCCCAGGATGCGGATTTCCGTGCTGTTCAGGCGCGGCTCAGGGGTCTCGGTGTCGTGCTCGGCGGTCATCGCGCTTTCCCTATGCAGTGAAGTGCCTAGCGTAAGCCGGAAAAAATAAAAGACAAGCGGCGGGCATGGCTATAATCGCCGCTGGTTCAAACCGTGACATTACCCAGAGACTGCCATGACTATTTCCCTGTACGCCGCCTCCATCCCCGTCTTCAAGCAAATGCTCACCGCTCTGAGTGGTGTGCTGGCCAAGGCCGAAGCCCATGCCACCGCCAAGAACATCGAGCCTAACGCCTTGCTGCAAGCGCGCCTGTTCCCGGACATGTTCCAGCTAGTGCGCCAGGTGCAGATCGCCGTCGACTTCGCCAAGGGCGTTTCTGCACGCCTGGCCGAAATCGAAGTGCCGAAATATGAAGATACCGAAGTCACCTTCGCTGACCTGCAAGCGCTGATCGCCAAAGTGCTGGCCTTTGTCGACACCATCCAGCCCGAGCAAGTCGACGGCAAGGAAGGCATCGAGATCGTCACGCGCCCAGGCACACCGAAAGAGAAGCGCTTCAGCGGCCAGTCCTACCTGCTGACCTACGGCCTGCCGCAGTTCTTCTTCCACGTCACCACCGCCTACGCGCTGCTGCGCCACAACGGCGTGGAAGTGGGCAAGCGTGATTACATGGGCGCTTTCTAAGCATCCAGTCACAAAAAAGCCCGGGGTCGTTCACTGAAGAACGCCCCCGGGCTTTTTTGTGGCGGGCGGCTTAAGCCGGCTGTTCTTCCTTGCCCAGGCAGGCGGCGGCGGTGAACAGCACATCGGTGGACGAGTTCAGCGCGGTTTCCGCCGAATCCTGCAGCACGCCGATGATGAAACCCACGGCGACGACTTGCATGGCGATCTCGCTGGGAATGCCAAACAGGCTGCACGCCAGCGGGATCAACAGCAGCGAACCGCCCGCCACGCCGGAAGCACCGCAGGCGCAGACGGCCGCGACCACACTGAGCAGCACGGCGGTGGGCAGGTCGACGGCAATGCCCAAGGTGTGCACGGCGGCCAGGGTCAGTACAGTGATGGTGATCGCGGCGCCGGCCATGTTGATGGTGGCACCGAGTGGGATTGACACCGAGTAGGTGTCCTCATGCAGGCCCAGGCGTTTGCTCAAGGCCAGGTTGACCGGGATGTTCGCCGCCGAACTGCGGGTGAAGAACGCGGTGATCCCGCTTTCGCGCAGGCACATCAACACCAAGGGATACGGGTTGCGGCGCAGTTTCCAGAACACGATGGCCGGGTTGACCACCAGCGCCACGAACAGCATGCAGCCGATCAGCACTACCAGCAAGTGAGCATAGCCGAGCAGGGCGCCGAAGCCGGAAGTGGCCAGGGTCGAGGCCACCAGGCCGAAAATGCCCAGCGGCGCAAAGCGGATCACCACCCGCACGATCAGCGTGACGCCGTTGGACAGGTCGTCGAGCACGGTGCGGGTGGTTTCGCCGGCATGGCGAATGGCTATGCCCATGCCGATGGCCCAGGCCAGGATGCCGATGAAGTTGGCATTCATCAGTGCGCTGACCGGGTTGTCCACCACGCTTAACAACA
This sequence comes from Pseudomonas reactans, assembly GCF_013387025.1. Classification (NCBI taxonomy): domain Bacteria; kingdom Pseudomonadati; phylum Pseudomonadota; class Gammaproteobacteria; order Pseudomonadales; family Pseudomonadaceae; genus Pseudomonas; species Pseudomonas reactans. The sequence continues at coordinate 198,848 of NZ_JACAQP010000008.1, forward strand.
GGCTTTGCAGCACTTCACCAATGCCGCCGGGCGCGGTCACCATTGCGTCGTGGGTTGCCAGCACCAGCGAGGAGGGGAACCACATGCTCGCAATCACCGCGACCACGGCGGCGGCAAAGGTGCCCAGCAGGTACAGGAACAGGATCGGCTTGATATGGGTTTCCTGGCCGTGCTTATGGTTGGCGATCGACGCCATCACCAGCACAAACACCAAAATCGGCGCCACGGCCTTGAGCGCGGCGACGAACACCTTGCCGATAAAACCGGTGGCCTTGGCCGCCTCGGGCAACAGCAAGGCCAGCAGGATGCCGGCGATCAGGCCGATGACGATTTGCGTGACCAGGCTGACGCGGGCCAGTCGTTGCAGGAGGGAAGGGGCAGCAGTCATAAACACTTGTCTCTAGTTTTTGGAGGCACGGCGGCACAGGCAGAAAGGGCTGTAGGACGCGGATCGCGAAGTCTAGCATGCTGTAGGAAATGTCCCCGGCGGTGCGGCATTGCGTCACCCGCCCACCCCAGTCTTTGCAAAATCCTGTTAACATTCCGTCCTCTCATCTTTCCTAATCCTTCAGCGCGCCCTTCGGGTTGTCGTTGATGTCGTCGTTTCTGGAGTTTTCATGTTGTTTCCCATCCTGCTGCTGTCGGCCGCCGGCTTTACCGTGCTGACCACGGAATTCGTCATCGTCGGCCTGCTGCCGTCCATCGCCCGGGACCTGAATGTGAGTGTGTCCCAGGCCGGGCTGCTGGTGACCTTGTTCGCATTTACCGTGGCGGCCTTTGGTCCGTTTCTGACGGCCTACTGCGCGCGCTTCCCACGCAAGCGGCTGTTTATCAGCATCCTGATCATGTTCGGCGTGGCCAATACCGTGGCGGCGCTGGCGCCGAATATCTGGGTGATGGCCGTGGCGCGGTTGATCCCGGCCCTGGGCCTGCCGGTGTTCTGGGCCTTGGCCAGCGAAACGGCGGTGGACATTGTCGGCCCCGAATTCGCCGGGCGTGCCATCGAGAAGATCGGCTTCGGGATCGTGTGTGCCACGGTCTTCGGCATTCCGGTGGGCACGCTGATTTCCGATATGTTCGGCTGGCGCAGCGCGTTTGCCATCCTCGCGGTGGTGGCCTTGGCCAAGGCCTTGCTACTGTTTATCTACCTGCCGGTGACCCAACCGAAGAACGCTGAAGTGACGCTGCGCTCGCAGTTCAAGATCCTGCGCAACCCACTGATGCAGGGCCATATCCTGTTGTCGATCCTGGTGTTCAGCGGCATGTTCACGGCGTACACCTACCTGGCTGACATCCTGGAACGCCTGGCCGGTTTCGACGGTACGTTGGTGGGCTGGTGCCTGATGGGCTTCGGTGCGGTCGGGCTGATTGGCAATTCGTTGGGCGGGCGTGCGGTGGATCGCCACCCGTTGATCGCGTCGATGGTGTTCTGCGGCTTCATGATTGCGGGCATGGTGGCGGTGGTACCGGCGATCCACTCCACCCTTGGCCTGGCGGCGGCGATGGCCGTGTGGGGCGTGACCCAGGCGGCGATGTTTCTGGTCAGCCATGTGCGCTTGATGAAAGCCGCACCCCATGCGCCGGCATTTGCCGCATCGCTGAACATCGCCGGGGCCAACCTGGGCATCGGCCTGGGCGCCCTGGTGGGTGGCCATGTGATCGATACCCTCGGCCTGGGCAGCCTGGGCTTTGCCGCTTCCGGGTTTATCCTGGTGTCGATCCTGCTGGCGTTGTGGTTGATGACTGCCAAGCAACCGGTCGCCTCCCAGGCCTGAGCCGTCAGGGCAGGGTGGTGAACAACTCGCGCCTGGCACCTTCGGTAATCGCCACGATGCCGGGGTGCTTGACCTTGCGCTCCACCGAGATCGCGTAGAACGACTCGGTCACCGCCACGGTCTGGCCAATCAGCGCCACGCCGTACTGGCGCACCACCTCTTCGGCAATCACGCTGGGGGCGATAAAAATCCCGCTGCCGGATTGGCCGAAGGCCTGCATCAAGGCGCTGTCGTCGAACTCGCCGATGATCTTTGGCTGGATCTGCTGTTCGGCAAACCAGCGCTGCAAACGGCTGCGCACCACGGTTTCTGCGCCTGGAATCAACAGCGGCGCGCCGTGCAGGCACTGTGGGAAATCCCCGCCGTATGCGTCAGCCAACGCCTGGGTGGCGAAAAAGCTGATGCCACATTCCCCTAACTTCTGGCTGTAGCCCTTGATGTCCAGGTGTGTAGGCATGGGGCTATCGGAAATCACCAGGTCGAGGCGCTGGATGGCCAGGTCGGCCAGCAGGCGTTCGAGCTTGTCTTCGCGGCAGGTGATACGGATCGGCTCGCTCAACTCCATGGTCGGCGCGATCAGCCGGTAAACGATGGACTTGGGCACCACATCCGCCACGCCGACGCGGAACAGAATCTGCTGTTCATCGGGCTGCGCGCGCAGCATGGCCTCCAATTCATTGCCGGTCTGGAACATCTGCTCGGCGTAGGGCAGGGCCTGGCGCCCGGCTTCGGTCAGTTCCAACTGACGGCCGACGCGCTGAAACAGCGCGATACCAAAGGTTTGCTCCAACAGGCTGATCTGCCCGCTGATGGTCTGGGGCGTGAGGTTAAGCTGCTCACACGCGCGCACGATGCTGCCGGTCTTGGCCACCACCCAGAAGTAGTGCAGTTGTCGGTAATTGAGCATGGCCACCGTCACTTCGTGAAAATCGAAGTATACGCGAGAAAAATACGAATTTTCCTGAACTGTCCACCTGCATAGAATGCCTCGCTATCGCGGGGCCACTATTTGGACCCAATGGTTCTAACGAGGAAGACATCATGAAACTCAATTCCCTGGGCATGGCATCGTTGCTTGCGCTTTCATTGGTAGTGATCAGCGGCTGCGATCAGGTCGAGAAAAGCGCGCAGCAGGTATTGGGCAAGGCCACCGAATCGGCCAAGCAAGCCATCGATGACACCCACAAGGCGGCCGAGCAGGCATTGAGTGAAGCGACCAACGGCCTGATCAACCCGCAGAAAAAGGATGATCAGGAAGACAAAGAAAGCGAATCTTCTAGCAAAGAAGCCTAATTTCCCCGCACTTTTTATTCACGAAGAACGTCAGGACTGACCTATGGATTACCTTTTACAACTGGCCGCCAGCCCCACCGCCTGGGTTGCCCTGGCGACCTTGATCGTCATGGAGATCGTGCTGGGCATCGATAACCTGATCTTCATCTCGATCCTCACCAACAAGCTGCCGGAGCAGCATCGGGCCAAGGCTCGACGCATCGGTATCAGCATGGCGTTGGTGCTGCGTCTGGGCCTGTTGAGCACCATCGCGTTCATCGTGCAGTTGACCGCGCCGGTATTTGAAGTGTTTGGCCAGGCGTTCTCGTGGAAGGACATGATCCTGATCGCCGGTGGCCTGTTCCTGGTGTGGAAGGCAACCACCGAGATCCATCACAGCATGGACCCGGAGCCGGAAGAGAAGGAAACCAGCGCTGGCAACGTCGTGGCCATCGGCTTCGCTGCGGCCATCGGCCAGATCCTGTTGCTCGACCTGGTGTTCTCCATCGACAGCATCATCACCGCCGTGGGCATGACCGAGCACTTGCCGATCATGATCATTGCCGTGGTGACCTCGGTGATCGTGATGCTGGTGGCCGCCGAGCCGTTGGCCAAGTTCATCAACGACAACCCGACCGTGGTGATGTTGGCCCTGGGCTTCCTGATCATGATCGGTATGACGTTGATCGCCGAAGGCTTCGGCGCCCATGTGCCTAAAGGCTACGTGTACGCAGCCATGGCGTTCTCGGCGGCGATCGAATGTTTGAACATTGCCCGCCGTAACCGCCACAAGCGTTTGCTGGCTGCCCGGCAATAACGGCTGAAACCAAAAGGCCGGCTGCGCTCACAAGAGTCCAGCCGGCCTTTTGCTGTCTGTTAGAATTCGCGCACTTGATAGCGTGAGGTCCTACATGAACGAGCCGATTCGTCTTACCCAGTACAGTCACGGCGCGGGGTGTGGCTGCAAGATATCGCCCCAGGTATTGGAGGTGATCCTTGCCGGTAGCGGCGCACAGCACCTCGACCCCAAGCTGTGGGTGGGCAATGCTTCACGCGACGATGCGGCGGTGTACGCCATTGATGATGAGCGCGGCGTGGTCTCCACCACCGACTTTTTCATGCCGATTGTCGATGACCCCTTCGATTTCGGCCGGATTGCCGCCACCAACGCCATCAGTGACATCTACGCCATGGGCGGCGATCCGTTGATGGCCATCGCCATTCTGGGTTGGCCGGTGAATGTGCTGGCGCCGGAGATTGCCCGCGAGGTGATCCGTGGCGGCCGTTCCGTGTGCGACGAAGCCGGTATTCCCCTGGCGGGCGGCCACTCGATCGATGCCCCGGAGCCCATCTTCGGGCTGGCAGTGACCGGCCTCGTGCAAAAGCGCCATATGAAGCGCAACGACACGGCCAGCGCCGGTTGCCGGCTGTACCTGACCAAGCCTCTGGGCATCGGCATCCTCACTACCGCCGAGAAGCAGGGCAAATTGCGCGAAGCAGATATCGGCATGGCCCGGGACTGGATGTGCACCCTGAACAAGCCCGGCAGTCGTTTCGGCAAGTTGGCGGGGGTGACGGCGATGACCGATGTCACCGGTTTCGGGCTGTTGGGCCACTTGGTGGAAATGGCCGATGGCAGCGGCCTGACGGCGCGCATCGAGTACAACAATGTCCCTCGCTTAGCCGGGATCGAAGATTATCTGGATCAGGGCTGCATGCCCGGCGGTACGTTGCGCAACTTCGACAGCTATTCAAGCAAACTCGGACGTCTTCAGGAACTGCACAAGCGTGTGCTGTGCGACCCGCAGACCAGCGGCGGTCTGTTGATCGCCGTCACGCCCGAGGGCGATGCCGAATTCCACACTGTGGCGGCTGAACTGGGCCTGGTCCTGAAGCCTATCGGCGAACTGGTCGAGCGACAGACCCACGCGGTTGAGGTGATTTGATGGCGACTGATATCACCGACTACCGCGACATCTTTCTCAACGACCGGCCGATGATGGATACCCGTGCGCCGGTCGAGTTCGTCAAAGGCGCCTTTCCAGGTGTAGTCAATCTACCGCTGATGACCGATGACGAGCGCCAGCGGGTCGGCACCTGCTACAAACAGCAAGGCCAGCAGGCGGCCATCGTGCTCGGACATGAACTGGTGTCCGGCGCAATCAAGGCCGAGCGCATCGAACAATGGGCGCGTTTCGCCCAGGCCAACCCCGATGGCTACCTCTACTGTTTCCGAGGAGGGCTGCGTTCGCAGATCGTGCAGCAGTGGCTGAAGACCGAGGCAGGTATCGAGTACCCGCGTGTGGGCGGTGGCTATAAGGCCATGCGCAGCTTTTTGCTGGAGACCGTTGAGCAGGCTGCGGCCCAGTGTGATTTTGTGTTGCTCGGCGGCATGACCGGCACCGGCAAGACCGAAGTGCTTGGCCAATTGAGCAACGCCCTGGACCTGGAAGGCCACGCCAACCATCGTGGTTCCAGCTTCGGCAAGCGCGCCACGGCGCAGCCGTCCAACATCGATTTTGAAAACCGCCTGGCGGTGGACCTGTTGAAGCAACGCGCCGCCGGTATCGAGCATTTTGTGGTCGAGGACGAAAGCCGCATGATCGGCAGTTGCGCGTTGCCACTGCCGTTGCACAAGGGTATGCAGTCGTTCCCGATGGTGTGGTTGGAAGACAGCGTGGAGGGCCGAGTCGAGCGGATCCTGCGCGATTACGTCGTGGACTTGTGTGCAGAGTTCGTCGCGGTGTTTGGCGAGCACGGCCAGACATTGTTCGCCGAGCGCCTGACCCAGAGTCTGGCCAATATCCACAAGCGCCTGGGCGGTGAGCGTTACCAGCGGTTGCAGGGGATCTTGCAGGACGCCCTCGTAGAACAGGCCCGCAGTGGTGCAGTGGACCTGCACCGGGCCTGGATCGAAGGATTACTCAGGGAATATTACGATCCGATGTACGCCTTCCAACGTGAAAGCAAAGGCGCACGTATCGAGTTTGCGGGCGAGCAGGGCGCCGTGGTGGCGTATCTGCGCGAGCGCGCCCAGGCTAAAGGATAGCGGCGCCGATCAAGCCGCAAGCCAGCCCCACCAGCATCGTCAGCCCGGCCACCGTCACCAGTACGCGCGTATCGAAATCCTTGCGCAGCATCAGCAGTGACGGCAGGCTCACGCTGGGCAGGGTCATTAGCAAGGCCACGGCCGGGCCGGTGCCCATGCCCAGGGCCATCATGGTTTGTACGATAGGGATCTCTGCGGCGGTGGGAATCACGAACAATGTGCCGACAATCGCCAGCGGCACCAGCCACACCAGGCTGTTGGTCATGGCGCCATCCACATGAGGAAACAGCCAGACCCGCGCCGCGCCCAGTATCAATACCGCCAGGATGTAGATCGGAATCGTGCTCCAGAACAGCTGCCACAAGGTGCGCGCCCAGCGACTCAAGAACGGTTGCGACTCCACGACGCTGGCTTCGGCCACCGCATCCAGCGCCGCTTCCGGCACCTGCTCCGGACCGGCAATACGTTGCGCCACCAGCGACACTCCGACGACCAGCACAATGCCCGCCACCAGCCGGAGTGCGGTGAAGCCCCAGCCCAGCACAAAGCCCATGAATACCAGAGTTGCCGGGTTGAGCACCGGGTTGGCGATCCAGAACGCCAACGCCGCGCCCACCGATACCCGTTGGCGGCGCATGCCCGCCGCGACCGGTGCCGCGCAGCAGCTGCACATCATGCCCGGCAAGGCGAACAGGCCGCCGCGTAACGTCGAGCCGAGCCCGGCACGTCCGAACAGACGCAGCAGCCAGTCCCGTGGAACCAGCACTTGCAGGAGCGAGCCGAGAATCACCGCCAGCACGGCGGCTTTCCAGATCGCCAGGAAATACACCTGGGCGTAGGCCAGTGCGGCAGCCAGGGGCGCGCTTTGCTGGTCGTTGAGGATCGATGCGCCGATGCTGTGGCTATCCGCGGCGACAAAGGCCTTGAGGTAGTAGGGCGACCACTTTACGTAGTAGAGCCCGACGCAGGCGACCAGCAGGAACAGCGCGGGCTTCCACCAGAACGCCCAGCCACGGCCGGGCTGGGAAGGAGTGAGGTTGGGCATGGTGATGATCCGCAGATGAGTCGAGAGCGGCGCATCATACGCTGTCAGCTGTCGGCACTCACCTGTGTCGGTTCAGGGCAGCTTTCGTTGCCGTCGTTCAAGCCTTGCTTGTAGTTGCGGCTCAGCAGCGAAGCCTTGCCGTTGTGCCAGGTCAGGGTCAGCACGTAGAGCGTATCGTAGTCGCTGCCGGACCAGTCGTCGGTGATGGTGTGCTTTTCGCCCGACGCTTCGCTCGCCACCTTGTTGATCAATTCCGGCAGATAACCGTGGGACCAGGCGGTGTAGATGATGGAGTTGTGGTATTTGGCTTCCACCAGTTCGTCGGCGAGGGCGCTGGTGTCATTCGCTGAAAACTTGATGTTCACCGGCAGGCCCAACTTGATGGCGCTGGGGCTGATGGTCATCAGGGGGCGAATATAGCTGTAGGAATTGTCAAACTCACCTTCTTCCACATTACGCGTCGGGTTGGCGGCGAAGACGAAGTTGGCTTTGCCGAACCGCTCCGGCAGTACTGTTGCGAGGTTCATCGCCCGGTTGAGGCCCTGGCAATTGAGTTGGCCCAGGCCACCCGCGGGTTTTTCACCGTGGCGCAGGAAGACCAGGGTTTGCACGCCGTCTACCTGGTCGGCATTGCTGATGCGCGATTCCAGGGTCAGATCGATAGCGCCGCCGACCAGCAGTACTGGCAACAAAATGTATGAATATCGTTTGAGGCGTCTAGCAAGGCACAGAGGCTTGATTGTCATTAGTGTCGAGTCTTCAGTGCATCGGGTTAAGGCGGACAAGCCCGGCCCAGCGACGCCTGCGGCGTGCTGCGGTGTTCCCTGTCGCAATAGCGAGGTGCCTCCTTTCACCGTTTGAACGCACTTTCGAGTGCGCAAGGGCGTATTGGTTCGCCCACGCGGGAGAATAGCCCGCAGTTGTTGCGTATTGATGACCCATGCAGGACATCGGCCAGATGACTATCATGGGCTTCCTGCACCTACCTGGGGCTTCCCGATGAACCCAATCGCCGCTTTCCCGATTAATAGCAAATGGCCCGCCCAGCATCCCGAGCGTCTGCAACTGTACTCCTTGCCGACGCCCAACGGGGTCAAAGTGTCGATCATGCTCGAAGAGCTGGGTCTGCCCTATGAAGCGCACACGATCAGTTTCGAGACCCAGGACCAGTTGTCGCCGGAATTCATGTCCCTGAATCCCAACAACAAGATCCCCGCAATCATCGACCCCAATGGCCCCAGCGGTCACCCATTGGCGCTGTTCGAGTCCGGAGCGATCCTGATCTACCTGGCGGAAAAAACCAGCCGGTTGCTGTCCGAAGACCCGGCCACCCGCTATGAAACGATCCAATGGTTGATGTTCCAGATGGGCGGTATCGGGCCGATGTTTGGCCAGTTGGGGTTCTTCAACAAATTCGCCGGCAAGGCCTACGAAGACAAGCGCCCCCGCGACCGTTACGCCGCCGAATCCCGGCGCTTGCTGGAGGTGCTGGAGAAACGCCTGCTGGGCCGCACCTGGATCATGGGCGATGAGTACAGCATTGCCGACATCGCGATCTTCCCGTGGGTCCGCAACCTGATCGGCTTCTACGAGTCGGGTGACCTGGTGGGCATTGCCGACTTCCCTAATGTGTTGCGCGCGCTGGACGGTTTTGTCGCAAGGCCGGCCGTGATCCGTGGCCTTAATATTCCGAGGTGAAGCATGCCGACTTTTGATTTCAAACAGGTGGACGTGTTTAGTCGCGTGGCGCTCAAAGGCAACCCGCTGGCAGTGGTGTTTGGCGCCGACAGCTTGACGGATCAGCAGATGGCGGACTTCGCCAATTGGACCAACCTCAGCGAAACCACGTTTTTGCTGACACCGCGTGATCCCAGGGCTGACTACCGGGTACGAATCTTTACCACCTTGACGGAACTGCCGTTTGCCGGGCACCCCACGCTGGGCAGTTGCCATGCGTGGCTGCAAGCCGGCGGGATTGCGAAAGATGAGGAGATCATCCAGGAGTGCGAAATTGGCCTGGTACGGATCCGTCGCCAAGGCGATGAGTTGGCATTTATCGCGCCGCCGTTGTTGCGTTCAGGGGCGCTGGAGGCCTCGTTGGTCGAGCGCCTGCGTGTCGCGCTGGGCTTGGCGCCCGACGCCATCGTGCGTAGCCAGTGGGTCGACAACGGTGCGGGATGGCTAGCGGTGATGCTGTCGGACCGTAATCAAGTATTGGACCTGCAACCGGACTATTCGCAAATGCTCGGTTTGGCGGTGGGTGTAATCGCCCCCTGCGATCCCACGCGGGACGATGTAGACGCACAGTTTGAAGTCCGCGCCTTCATTGCGGGTGACGGCGCCCAGGAGGACCCGGCCACCGGCAGCCTGAACGCTGGCGTCGCCCAATGGCTGCTGGCCGAAGGCCTGGCGCCTGAGCGCTATGTGGTCAGTCAGGGCACGGCCATCGGAAGGGCGGGGCGCATTCGAGTCGAGCGCCAGGGTGATGAAATCTGGGTGGGTGGCGCTGTGGCGGTGTGTATCGAAGGGCGACTGCAGCTCTAGATCAATGAATTGTTACGGGCGGCGCAATACACTATTGGCCCCTCGACGTTTGTGCTGCCGGGGCCAAGGGGCATAAGCTTTCGCCCCAAAGATTTCTGCCTTTTGATAGGAAAGCCATGACCAGCCAGTTCCCCCAAGCCCGCCCACGCCGCCTGCGCCGCTCCCCGGAGCTGCGTGGTTTGTTCCAGGAAAGCGAATTCACCCTCAATGATCTGGTGCTGCCGATCTTCGTCGAAGAAGAAATCGACGACTTCGTGCCGATCACCAGCATGCCCGGCGTGTTGCGCATCCCTGAGAAGAAACTGGCCGGCGAGATTGAGCGCTATGCCCGCGCCGGCATCAAGTCGGTGATGACCTTTGGCGTGTCGCACCACCTGGACGCCAGCGGTAGCGACACCTGGAAGGAACGCGGCCTGGTCTCGCGCATGTCCTCGATCATCAAGGACGCCGTGCCGGAAATGATCGTGATGTCCGACACCTGCTTCTGCGAATACACCGACCACGGCCATTGCGGCGTGATGCACGGCGCCCATGTCGACAATGACGCGACCCTGGTCAACCTCGGCAAACAAGCCGTGGCGGCGGCCCGCGCCGGTGCCGATGTGATCGCACCCTCGGCGGCGATGGACGGCCAGGTCCAGGCGATTCGCCGCGCCCTGGATGACGCCGGCTTCACCCATATCCCGATCATGGCTTACTCGACCAAATTCGCCTCGGCCCTCTACGGCCCGTTCCGCGAAGCCGGCGGCAGCGCGCTCAAAGGCGACCGCAAAAGCTACCAGATGAACCCGATGAACCGCCGTGAAGCCGTGCGTGAGTCGTTGCTGGACGAGCAGGAAGGCGCGGACGCGTTGATGGTCAAGCCAGCCGGAGCCTACCTCGACATCATCCGCGACATCCGCGAAGCCTCGCGCCTGCCCGTGGCGGCGTATCAGGTGAGCGGCGAGTACGCGATGATCAAGTTCGGCGCCCAGGCGGGCGCGATTGACGAGGATCGTGTGGTGCGCGAGACATTGGGGTCGATCAAGCGCGCGGGTGCGGACTTGATCTTCACCTACTTTGCAATGGACCTGGCGTTGGCCGGGATCTGATTGAGGGGCGTTTGCGCAATGCTGCCTTCAGCGTTGCGCAAACGCCAGATTCAACCCCAACCCCGCAAAGGCCGCCGCAAAGCTGCGGCGCAGCCAGTTCTGCACCCGTGGTGACTCGATCACGGCACGCCGAAACACATTGGCTAGCAGGCCATAGGCCACGAACACCACAAACGTCATTGCCATGAACACAGCGCTCAGCACCAACATCTGCAGGGCGGGCGCCGTGTTGCCTGGTGTAATGAACTGGGGCAGGAACGCCAGGAAGAAGATGGTCAGCTTCGGGTTGAGAATGTTCATCAGCAGGCCGCGCAACATCAGTGTCCGGGCACCTGTGTGAGTCGGTGTGTCGCTGACCGCAAAGGCCGAGCGATCCCGCCAGGTGGCATACGCTACGTACAACAGGTAGGCGGCGCCTGCGTACTTCAACATTTCGAACGCCAACGCGCTGGTGTGCAACAAGGCCGAGAGGCCGAGAACCGACGCGAGCAAATGCGGGATGATCCCTGCGGTACAGCCCAACGAGGCGAACACACTGGCGCGCTTGCCGGCGGCGAGGCCGGTGGACACGGTAAAGATCACGCCGGTGCCGGGAATCAGCACGACAATCAGGCAGGTGATAAGGAAGTTGAGGCTGAGCATGGCATTCAAACTCCGTGTACGAATGGTCGATGACAGATCCTGTCACGTTTGCGGGTGACTGGCGAGGGTACCTGCGGGGCGAACCCTGCTTACACTTACCGGTCGATATCTGCACTATCCGGCCCGCTTTCATCCAAGGAAGTCCCATGCATTCAAGCCGCCTGATCCTCTGTTTTGCCACTTTGCTGGTGCTGGCTGGTTGCTCCACTTCACGCAACGCGCAGCAGCCGGAGCGCAGCGAAGCCGAAGTGAAGACGCAGATCGTGCGGCTGCTGCCGGCCCAGGTGTCCGACCGCACGGGGTGGGCCCAGGACATCTACACCGCCTTCGATACCCAGAAAATCTATCCCAGCACGGAAAACATCTGCGCTGTGCTCGCGGTCACCGAGCAGGAGTCCACTTACCAAGTGGACCCACCCGTGCCGAATATGGGCAAGATCGCGCAGGATGAAATCCTGCGGCGTGCAGGAAAAGTCCATGTGCCGGCGTTTGTCGTACGCAGCGCGCTGCAACTGCGTTCGCCCACCGGCAAGACTTACGCTGATCGCCTGAGCGCAGCGCGCACGGAGAAAGACCTGAGCGGCATCTTCGATGACTTCATCAGCATGGTGCCTCTGGGAAACACGCTGTTTGGTGGTTTCAACCCGGTGCATACCGCAGGGCCGATGCAGGTGAGTATCGACTTTGCGCAGAAACAGGCGCGAGGTTATCCCTACACGGTGGACGGCAGCATTCGCCGCGAAGTGTTCACCCGCCGGGGCGGCATGTACTTCGGCATCGCGCATTTGCTCGGTTATCCGGTGAACTATGACCAGCCGTTGTATCGCTTTGCCGATTTCAACGCCGGCTGGTACGCCAGCCGCAATGCCGCGTTCCAGGCCGCCGTCAGCCGTGCCTCGGGCAAAGAACTGGCATTGGATGGGGATTTGATTCGCTACGGCTCGTTGTTGCCCGGCACTACCGAGTTGGCAGTGCGTTCGCTGGGCGCAAAGCTGGATATGCGCAACCCCAGCATCCGCAGCCAACTGGAGCAGGGCGAGCAGCTGGACTTTGAAGACACCACGCTCTACAAGCGCGTGTTTGCCCTGGCCGACAAGGCGGCGGGCAAGCCGATGCCACGGGCGATCCTGCCGGGCATCGTGCTCAAGAGTCCCAAAATCACCCGCAATCTCACTACCGCCTGGTTCGCCAAACGGGTGGATGAACGTTATCAGCGGTGCATGAAGCGCTGATCAGCTTTGTGGCGAGCGGACTTGCTGTGATGAGCAGGTTTCTTGTGGCGAGAGGGCTTGTCGCACCGCCTGCGTTGGGCTGCGAAGCAGCCCCATTCAAAGAGAATGCGGTGTATCAGGTATCACTCGGCGGCTCTTTTGGGGGCTGCTTCGCAGCCCAACGCGGGCGGTGCGACGATTCGACAAGCCCGCTCGCCACAGGCCGTCCACCAGGTTAAAGCGGGTCTGGTGGATTAACGCAAAGCATCGCGCGGGATTTGCGCGGTGGATGGTAATGGCCGCTGCCGGCGTCCAGGCGTACATCTTAACCTTCACTCCAGGGAAGAGTCCGCCATGATCATTCACGCCGTACCTGAAGGTTTTGTTTCATTGCCCCGCAGCAGCCCATTGCTTGATCTGCTCGGCCCGGCCTATTGCCGAGGGGAGGGCCTGCAACTGGAAATCGGCCTGCGCGCCGACAATCGCCACGCCAATGGGCGCGGTACCGTGCATGGCGGGGTGTTGGCGACCCTGGCGGATATCGGCATGGGGTATGCCATGGCGTTTTCCAGCCAGCCGCCGCTGCCGTTGATTACTGCGAGCATGACCTTGGACTACCTGGGGGCGGTGCAGGTGGGGGAGTGGATTGTGGTGCGGTTGGAGCATCACAAGCGGGGGCGGCAGATGGCGTTTGCCACGGTGAGCTTGCAGGTGGGGGAGAGAGTGGTGGCGCGGGCGAATGCGGTGTTTGCGGTGCCGCAACCTCAGTGAAAACCATAAAGAAAAGGCCTGGTTTTCGTGGAACCAGGCCCTCTCAATGTTGCCCTTTATTGCTTTTCTGTAGGAGCGAGCTTGCTCGCGAAGATCGCTAACGATAACGCAGCTCTTCTGGCAGAACTCAGCGCCTGTAGATTCTTCGCGAGCAAGCGCGCTCCTACAGTCAAGCGCGTTCGAGCGCCAGCGCGACACCCTGGCCGCCACCGATGCACAGCGTTGCCAGGCCTTTCTTGGCATCACGTTTGATCATTTCATGCAGCAGGGTCACCAGCACGCGGCAGCCTGAGGCGCCGATCGGGTGGCCGATGGCGATGGCGCCACCGTTGACGTTGACCTTCTCTGCGTCCCATTCCAGCTCTTTGCCCACCGCCAGGGATTGCGCGGCGAAGGCTTCGTTGGCTTCGATCAGGTCCAGGTCGCCCAGGCTCCAGCCGGCTTTGTCCAGGCAGCGACGGGTCGCCGAGACCGGGCCGATGCCCATGATGGCTGGGTCGACGCCCGCGTTGGCGTAGCTGGCGATACGCGCCAGTACCGGCAGGCCGAGGGCCTTGGCCTTGTCGGCGCTCATCAGCAGTACGGCGGCGGCGCCGTCGTTGAGGCTGGAGGCGTTGCCGGCGGTGACGCTGCCGTCCTTTTTGAACGCCGGTTTCAGTTTGGCCAGGGACTCGGCAGTGGTGCCGGCGCGAGGCTGTTCATCCACGGCGAAGGCCACTGGATCGCCTTTACGCTGGGGAATCAAGATCGGGGTGATCTCATCGACAAAGCGGCCTGCTTCAATAGCAGCAGCGGCTTTTTGCTGAGAGGCAGCAGCGAACGCGTCCTGGGCTTCACGGCTGATGCCGTACTTGTCCACCAGGTTCTCGGCGGTGATGCCCATGTGGTAGTCGTTGAATGCATCCCACAGGCCGTCGGTGATCATGCTGTCGATCATCTTGGCATGACCCATGCGCAAACCCGTGCGTGCGGCGGGCAGTACGTACGGGGCCAGGCTCATGTTCTCCATGCCGCCGGCGATGATCACTTCGGCATCGCCGCAACGGATGGCCTGGGCGCCCAGGTGCAGGGCCTTGAGGCCGGAGCCGCAGACCTTGTTGAGGGTCAGGCTCGGCACGGCGTGGGGCAGGCCGGCGAGGATCGAGGCCTGGCGCGCCGGGTTCTGGCCTGAGCCGGCGGTGAGTACCTGGCCGAGGATCACTTCATCCACTTGGGCCGGGTCCAGGCCAGTCTGTTCCAACAGGCGACGGATCACGGCAGCGCCCAATTCCGGTGCCGGAATATTCGCCAGAGAACCCTGGAAGCTGCCCACGGCGGTGCGGGTGGCAGCAACAATCACGACGTCTTGCATGGAATCTGTCCTCACTGGAAGTGCATTTCTGGAACGTGGTCCGGGACGATCAGTTTACCGGCGGTCTTGCTCACAATCTCCTCAACGCTGACGCCAGGTGCGCGTTCCTTGAGGACAAAAGCGCCATTTTCGATTTCCAGGTACGCGAGGTCGGTCAATACACGCTTGATGCAGTTGGCGCCGGTCAGCGGCAGGCTGCACTGGCTGAGCAGCTTGGACTCACCGTCCTTGGACGCGTGGGTCATGATCACGATGATGTTTTCTGCACCGGCCACCAGGTCCATGGCGCCGCCCATGCCTTTGACCAGCTTGCCAGGGATCATCCATGAGGCGATGTTGCCTTGTACGTCTACTTCAAATGCGCCAAGCACGGTGAGGTCGACGTGGCCGCCACGGATCATCGCGAAGGACTCGGCGGAGGAGAAGATCGACGCACCGATGCGTGCGGTCACGGTCTGCTTGCCGGCGTTGATCATGTCGGCATCAATGGTTTCTTCTGTAGGAAACGGTCCCATGCCCAGCAGGCCGTTTTCCGATTGCAGCATCACTTCCATGCCTTCGGGGATGTAATTGGCCACCAGGGTCGGGATGCCGATGCCGAGGTTGACGTAGAAGCCGTCCTGCATTTCGCGGGCGACGCGTTGAGCCATTTGTTCGCGGGTAAGAGCCATTTTAGGTGTCCTTATTGTTCGGGCTGGGGGCGGATTATTTGCGTACGGTGCGCTGTTCGATGCGCTTCTCGAACGTGCCGCAGATGATCCGGTCGACGTAGATGCCAGGGGTGTGGATCTGCGCCGGGTCCAGCTCGCCCGGTTCGACGATTTCTTCGACTTCGACCACGGTGATCTTGCCGGCGGTGGCGGCCAGCGGGTTGAAATTCTGGGCGGTGTGGCGATAGATGACGTTGCCGAAGTGGTCGGCTTTCCAGCCTTTGACGATGGCGAAGTCGCCGGTGATGGATTCTTCCATCAGGTACGGACGACCGTTGAACTCGCGGGTTTCCTTGCCTTCGGCAACCGGGGTGCCGACGCCGGTGGCGGTGAAAAAGGCCGGGATGCCGGCGCCGCCAGCACGCATTTTCTCGGCCAGAGTGCCTTGGGGCGTCAGCACCACTTCGATTTCGCCGCTGAGCAATTGCTTCTCGAACAGGGCGTTTTCACCGACGTAGGAGGCGATCACCTTGCTGATCTGTTTTTCTTCCAGCAGTACGCCCAAACCGAAACCGTCGACGCCGCAGTTGTTGGAAACCACAGTCAGGTCGCGGGTGCCTTTGCGTTTGATCTCGGCGATGAGGTTTTCCGGAATGCCACACAGGCCAAAACCACCGGAGAGTACGGTCATGCCGTCTTCCAGGCCTGCCAGTGCTTCCTCGTAGGACGCCACGCGTTTATCGAAACCTGCCATATGCACCTCTTTTATTGTTTGTGGGCCAGCCAATGAACCGAGTGTTGCGCCGGTTGATTGATTTGTTAAGTTGTTTTTTAAGGTTGATTGATTTAAAAAACAGCATAGTCGCCTGACCGTTTGGAGTAGCGTCATGACCGTTAAACAGATGCGCGCGTTTCTCGCCGTGGCCCAGAGCCTGAGTTTTGCCGCCGCCTGCGAGCGCTTGCACCTTTCCCAATCGGCGTTGAGCCTGACCATCAAGGGCCTGGAAGAAGGCCTGGGCGGGCGCCTGTTCAGCCGCAATACTCGCAACGTTGCCCTGACGCCCGAAGGCGAGTCCTTGCTGCCCCTGGCGCGCCGGCTGATTGCCGACTGGGACAACGCCGAAGACGAACTGCGCCAGCGTTTCACTTTGCAGCGTGGGCGAGTCACTGTCGCGGCGATGCCCTCGTTTGCGGGCAATTTGCTGCCACCGATCCTGAAGATATTCCGCGCGCGTTACCCTCAGGTGAATGTGACCGTGCATGACCTGATCAATGAGCAGGTGCTGGAGATGGTGCGCGATCGGCAGGTAGAGTTGGGCGTGGCGTTCGAGCCGGCTGAGGGGTCATCACTGGCATTTACGCCTTTGTACCTGGATCGCTTTATCGCGGTGGTTCCGGGTGATTCGCCCTTGGCGGGCTGTACCGAAATCGATTGGAAAACCTTGCTTGAACAGCCGTTCATCACTTTGCAACGTCCGTCGACGGTTCGGGTCATGCTGGAGGAGCATTTGGGCGCGCTACAGATGAAGCTACCGGTCGCCCTGGAAAGTCATCAACTGGCGACAGTGGGCAAGATGGTAGCGAGTGGTTTGGGCGTCAGCGCGGTACCGGCGTTGTGCGCAAGGCAGATGGAAGAGGCGGGCGCCCACTGCATCACCTTGACCGACCCGGTGATCGAGCGGCCGATTGGTGTGCTGACCAAGCCAGGGCATGAACTTTCGGCGGCGGCGCAGGTGTTGTTTGATATCTTCCGGGATGAAGCGGCAAAAGGGCGGTTTCCGGCATTGTTATAACTCAGGCATTAAAAAGCCCGCTTGAATGAACAAGCGGGCTTAAATATTCAATGCTGTGTTATCAGCAGTATCTATCAATCACTTTAACGTGCGATTGGCCTTTGAGGTTCTGCCATTCGGTATTAAGTGTGTGGAAGACCTGCTCGATAAAGTTGCGATCGGCCGCCGCTTTCTTACCGACATAACCCTGGCCGCGACGGTACATCTTCAGGCGCGCCGCCAATTCACGGTTATTGCGGTCGAACTCGGCTTCTTCGGTGTGGGGCGCCAGGCAGTCGATTTGGACTTCGCCCGATTTGCCAATCCACAGGATATGGTCGTCGAGTGTGTCTTTCTGCGCTGCGAACATCTCAGCCAATTCATCGATAGTTGGTTGGTTGTTCAGATTCATGTGTAAGCCCCTTGACCAGTTGGCGATCTATCAGTTGGTTCGTTAAAACATCTTTAGTTGTCTCCGGTTGCGAAAACCGGGCGTCAGCGACTGTCTGCCGAATACGGGCAGGGTCTTGAACCTGATGCATGTAGTCTTGCTGATGAACTGCTACGCAATGCTTTCATAACGAAGACAAGTCGCATTTGAGCGCCTTGTACCGAGCCCTACGGGCCGGTCAGCTTCATCAATCCGCCTTATGGGCAGTGCACATCCGGAAAAAACAGCTCGGCGGTCAGACGAGCTTGTTCAAAACGCTTGTTGCCAACGCTCCCGATCCGGGAGACGTCTCGATAATGCAAGGACAAAAAGGTTACGTCAACGGTTATGTAGTGATTATTTTTGAACACTACATAAATCGCCGTAGGGACGGGAGAATGCGAGAAAACGTGACTTGGGCGTCATTTTCTGGAGGTGCAAGTCAGGCAGATATCAGGTTAATCGCTCAGCCAGCACGGGCAACAAGCGCTCGCATTCAGCTTCGATCTTCACCTGTAACAGCTCATCCCCTCGGGTCTTGCCCAAATTGATGGCAATCACCGGTTTGCCCTGTTCGACCATGGCTTTGCACAGGCGAAACGCCGAGTAGGCCATCAGCGACGAGCCCACCACCAGCAACCCCTCGGCATGCTCTACCGCAGCCATCGCCCTGGCTGCTGTCACTGGCGCTACGTTCTCACCAAAAAACACGACATCCGGCTTCAAGCGTTCGCCATCGCAATGGGGGCAGCGCGGGACCTGGAAGTGTTCTTCAAAAGCAGGGTCGAGCAGCGTGTCGCCATCCGGTGCCTGCACCGCGTGGACCTGCGCCAAATAGGGGTTGTCGATTTCCATCTGTCGCTGGATTGCGTCACGCTGGCTGCGCAATTGGCAATCCAGGCACAGCACCCGGTGCAGGCTGCCATGCAGTTCGATCACGTCATGGCTGCCGGCCTGATCATGCAGGGTGTCGACGTTCTGTGTGATCAACCCACTGATGCGCTCGCGCTGTTGTAGCGTCGCCAGGGCCAGGTGCGCCTTGTTCGGTTGCGCAATGCGGACCCTCGGCCAGCCCAACATCGCTCGCGCCCAATAACGGCGCCGCGCCTGCGGGGTGGCGAGGAATTCCTGGTACATCATTGGCGCCTTGCCCCGACGCACGCCTTCGCTGTCGCGATAATCGGGAATGCCCGACGATGTGCTGATCCCGGCACCGGTCAACACCAGAAAACGCCGGTTTGCCATGGCCCGGTACAGGGTGTCGAGGTGGTCCTCTTGATGTTCCAGCGTGTCGAGCATGGGTTCCCCTATTCGCCGCGGATGTACTGCTCCAGCTGTTTGATCAGGTCTGCCTGGTCGGCAATGGCTTCTTTGACCAAGTCACCGATGGAGAGCAGGCCCAACAGTTTGCCGTCTTCGACCACCGGCAGGTGGCGCAGGTGACTGTCGGTCATGATGTTCATGCACTCATCGACCTTTTTATGGGTGTCGACGGTGATCACCGGAGAGCTCATCACCTCATGCACCTTTGTGGTGACCGACGACAGCCCCTTGAGCATGATTTTGCGGGCGTAATCACGCTCGCTGATGATGCCTACCACCACGCCATCCTGGACGACCGGCAAGGCCCCGACGTTTTTCTCCGACATCCGGACCAGTGCTTCAAACACGGTGTGGTCGTGTTTGATGACATGGACTTCCTGGTTTTTCTGGTCCTTGGCTTTGAGCACTTGTGCAACGGTTTTCATGGCGGCCACTCCGGTTTTTTTGTTGGTTAGTCAGGCTCCCCCTACAGAATCCTAGACGGCCCGCGCGGCGGCAAGGTCCAAAGCGGCGCTAAACCCGTCGAAAAACGTCATTCGCCGGATTTTTTCGGGTTTTACCCCGCAGTTGTCGGCTTTTTCGTCCGTTTGGGAGTGGCTCCCGCTTTACGTGGTGCGCTTTTGCGCTTCTTTTTCCAAGGCGCGGCACCTCGGCCTGCCGGGCTGGCCGCACCGGTGATGGTCATGCGCAGGCCATTGCAGCGTGCCACCTGCTTGCTCATCCAGGCCGCCTGTTTGGCCACGAATTCTTCCAGGCTCATTTCGCCGCTTTGCACCATGTCCAGCGCCTGCTCCCAGATCGCCGTGGTGCCGGGGTCTGCGATAGCGCGGGGTACGGCGTCGATCAGGCTGAACGCTGCCGGGGTGGCCGACAGCGCCTTGCCGTTCTTCACCAGGTAGCCACGGTCCAACAGGCCCTGGATGATGCCGGCGCGGGTGGCTTCGGTGCCGATGCCGGTGGTGTCCTTGAGTTTTTGCTTGAGCAGTGGGTCTTCCACCAGCTTGGCGACGTTTTTCATCGCCTTGATCAGGTCGCCTTCGGTAAAGGGATTGGGCGGCTGGGTCCACAGGTCCTTGAGGTTGACCTTGGCCACGGCATAATCCTGGCCCTGCACCAATGCCGGCAACGCTTGTGGGGCTGGCGCTTCACGCCCTTTCGCCGGCGCCAGGGCTTCTGGCAAGGCGCGTTTCCAGCCCGCTTCGATCACGACTTTGCCCACTGCGCGCAACGCTTGCCCCGCGCAGTCGAAATCCGCCTGGGTACGATCGTATTCATGGTTGGGCAGGAACTGCGCCAGGTAGCGTGCACGAATCAGGGTGTACACCGCACGGTGCTTGCCGGTGAGTTGCGCCACATCCTTGCCGGCGCCGGTCGGGATGATGCCGTGGTGGGCGCTGACCTTGGCGTCATTCCATGCCCGTGAGCGACGCTGCGGGTCGATATGCGGCATCAGCTCGTTCACCGCTGTATCAGCACGCCCCAACGCAGCGAGAATCTTCGGCGCGTCGCTGTGCTGGCTCAACGGCAGGTAGCCGCAATCACTGCGCGGGTAGGTGATGGCCTTGTTGGTTTCATACAGCGACTGGGCAATATCCAGGGTTTCCTGGGCGCCGAGGCCGAGTTTTTTAGAGCAGATTTCCTGCAGGGTGCCGAGATCGAAGGGCAGGGGCGCCACTTCGCGCATGCGTTCGGTACGCAGCTTGACCAGCCGCGCGGTGGCGGCGTTGCGCATGGCGTCGGCGGCGTCTCGCGCCAGTTGCGGGTTGAGGCAGCGGCCCTGCTCATCACAGGCATCCTCGGCCGCGCGCCACTGGGCGGTGAAGGTCATGGCGTTGTGGCGCAGATCGACATCGATGGCCCAGTACGCCACCGGTACAAAATCGGCAATGCTGCGGTCGCGGTCCACCACCAGGCGCAAGGTCGGCGTTTGCACCCGACCCACAGGCAATACGCCCTGATAACCGGATTGGCGCCCCAGCAAGGTAAACAGGCGACTCATGTTCATGCCGATCAGCCAGTCGGCGCGGGAACGGCCCAAGGCCGAGTGGTACAGGCTGAAGGTTTCGGCACCGGGCTTGAGGGCCGCTAAAGCCTTGCGGATGGAGGCGTCGTCCAGCGCTGACAGCCACAGCCGTTGGATCGGCCCACGATAGCGGCAATGCTCCACCAGCTCACGCGCGATCATCTCGCCTTCGCGGTCGGCGTCAGTGGCGATCACCAGTTCCTGGGCTTCCCCCAGCAAACGCTTGACCGCCTTGAACTGGCTGGCAGTCTTGGGCTTGACGCGCATCTTCCATTTTTCCGGGACGATGGGCAGGTCGGCCAGCACCCAGCGTTTGTACTTTTCGTCGTAGGCGTCGGGCGGGGCGGTTTCCAGCAGGTGGCCGATGCACCAGGTGACCGTGACGCCATTGCCCAGCCAGCAGCCATCGCCCCGACGACTGGCGCCGAGTACGGCCGCTATATCCTTGGCCTGGGAAGGTTTTTCACAGAGGTACAGCCGCATGGTCATCACATCAGATCGGGTTGATGCCTTGCAGGATGCTCAGTCGGAGCGCTTAGATCAACCATTATCTGTATGGATGTACAGCAATTTGTGTGGTCACCGCAAAACAAATGTGGGAGCGGGCTTGCTCGCGAATACGGAGTATCAGTCAACTCATCTGTGACTGATCCACCGCCTTCGCGAGCAAGCCCGCTCCCACAGGGGATCTCCAGTGTTCAGGAGATCGGGTCAGTTGTTATCAATATCCACATGCCGCGTTTCTTTGAGGCAGAACAGCCCCACGATCAGGCTCACCCCCGTCACCACCACCGGGTACCACAGGCCGTAGAAGATATCGCCGGTGTACACCACCAGCGCGAACGACACGGTCGGCAGGAACCCGCCAAACCAGCCGTTGCCGATGTGGTAGGGCAGGGACATCGAGGTGTAGCGGATGCGGGTCGGGAACAACTCCACCATCAACGCGGCCAGCGGGCCGTAGCACATGGCGGCGATCAGGATCAGCGCCACGATCAGCACCACCACCATGGTCTTGTTGACCTGGGCAACGTCCGCCGACGACGGGTAGCCGGCCAATGTCACGGCGCCACGCAGGGCTTTTTCGTCAAACCCTTCGATACGCACGTCGCCCACGCTCACCTGCACCGGGCTGCCGGCCGGTGCCGCGGCGCTGCTGTAGGGCAGGCCCTGCTTGACCAGGAAGGTCTTGACCTTGTCGCACGGGCTGTCGAATTTCGCCTTGCCCACCGGGTCGAACTGGAAGGTGCAGGTGGCCGGGTCGGCCAGCACGGTGATCGGGGCCTGGTTGCTGGCCTGGTCCATCGCCGGGTTGGTGTAGTGCGCCAGGCTCTTGAAGATCGGGAAGTACAGCGCGGTCGCCAGCAGCAGGCCTAGCATCAGCACCGGCTTGCGGCCCACCTTGTCCGACAGCCAGCCGAAGAAGATGAAGAACGGCGCGCCGATCACCACGCTGATGATCAGCAGCATGTTGGCCAGGGCCGGGTCCATCTTCAGGAACTGGGTGAGGAAGAACAGCACATAGAACTGCGCCGCGTAGAAGGTCACCGCCTGGCCGCCGTTGATGCTGAACAGGGCGATCAGCACGATCTTGAGGTTTTCCCATTTGCCGAATGAATCGCGGATCGGCGACTTGCTGGCCTTGCCTTCCTCTTTCATTTTGAGGAACGCCGGCGACTCATGCAGGCTCATGCGGATCCAGGTGGAAATACCCAACAGCACGATGGAGAACAGGAACGGAATACGCCAGCCCCACACTTCGAACTGGTCACCGGTGAAGTAACGGCAGGCCAACACCACCAGCAGTGACAGCAGCAGGCCGAGGGTCGCAGTGGATTGAATCCAGCTGGTGTGGAAGCCGCGTTTGCCGGCAGGCGCATGTTCCGCCACGTAGGTCGCCGCGCCGCCGTATTCACCGCCCAGCGCCAGGCCTTGCAGCATGCGCAGCACGATCAGGATGATCGGCGCCGCAATGCCGATGCTCGCGTAGGTCGGCAACAGCCCGACACAGAAGGTCGCCACGCCCATCAAGATGATGGTGACGAGGAAGGTGTATTTGCGCCCGATCATGTCGCCCAGGCGGCCAAACACCAGCGCGCCGAACGGCCGCACCACAAAGCCGGCTGCAAAGGCCATCAAGGCAAAGATAAACGCCGTGGTGTCGTTGACCCCGGCAAAGAACTGCTTGCTGATCACCGCCGCGAGGGCGCCATAGAGGAAAAAGTCATACCACTCGAACACCGTCCCCAGGGACGAGGCGAAGATGACCTTCTTTGAGTCGTTGCGGGTAACGGCGGTGTTGACCGCCGAGCCCAGGGGTTGAGCATGTTCTGACATCGGGTAGCCCTCACAGTGATTATTTATTGTTGTTCCACTGTCGGCGCCAACCTCAGCGCCGCTATTTCTCAATTCCTTTGTAGGGGCGAGGCGGGCGGTTAGCCCTTGCTCGCGAAAATCCTGAGTACTCCGCGTTAAACCAGAAGTGATGCGTTATCGTTAACGTTTTTCGCGAGCAAGCTCGCTCCTACAGTGTTCGGCGAAAGGATCAGCTGCGCGGCCTTCTCCGCGATCATCAGCGTCGGTGAACAGGTATTGCCAGACGTGATGCGCGGCATGACAGAGGCATCGGCAATGCGCAAACCAGGCACGCCATGCACCCGCAGTTGCGCATCGACTACCGCGTCTTTATCGCTGCCCATGCGGCAGGTGCCGACCGGATGGAAGATGGTTGTACCGATGCGCGCGGCGGCTTCGTGCAATTCGTCTTCGGTTTGCAGCGAATCGCCTGGCAGGTATTCCACCGGCTTGAACTGGCTCAGGGCCGGGGCAGCGACGATACGGCGTGTCAGGCGGATCGCGTCAGCGGCCACCCGCAAGTCTTCCGGGTGGCTCAGGTAATTGGGGCGGATCAGCGGTGCATCCGCCGGGTTGGCCGAGCGAATGTCGATGCGCCCGCGACTTTGCGGGCGCAAGTCGCAGACCGATGCGGTAAACGCCGGGAATGCGTGCAGCGGCTCGCCAAAACGCTCAAGTGACAGCGGCTGCACGTGGTATTCGAGGTTGGCCGAGGTCTGTTCCGGGCCCGAGCGAGCAAACGCGCCGAGCTGGCTCGGCGCCATCGACAATGGGCCGCTGCGGTCATACAGGTAGCGCAGGCCCATGCCCATCTTGCCCCATAGCGTGCCGGCGATCTGGTTGAGGGTGCGGGCGTTTTCCAGTTTGTAGATCAGCCGCAGTTGCAGGTGGTCCTGCAGGTTGCCACCAACGCCCGGCAGTTCATGCAGGACGTCGACGCCCAAGGGTTTGAGCACACTGGACGGACCGATTCCCGAGCGCTGCAAGATGCCTGGCGACCCTACGGAGCCGGCGCACAGGACGATCTCCTTGCGGGCCTTCCAACTCAGTTGCTGGCCCTGCTGGCGTCCGATTACCTGGGAGGCACGGCCGTTTTCCAGCTGCACGCGGTCGACCTCCACTTCGGTCATCACCGTGAGGTTGGGGCGCTGGCGAACCGGCTTGAGAAACGCCTTGGCCGCATTCCAGCGCACGCCGGCTTTCTGGTTGACCTGAAAGTAGCCGCAGCCTTCGTTGTCGCCCTGGTTGAAGTCATTGATGTTGGCAATACCACTTTGCGCTGCCGCATCACGGAAAGCATCGAGGATCGGCCAGTGCAGGCGCTGCTGTTCGACGCGCCATTCACCGCCATCGCTATGGAATTCCGAGCCGCCGGCAAAGTGGTTTTCACTCTGCTTGAACAGGGGCAGCACGTCTTTCCACGCCCAGCCCGCGTTGCCTTCTGCAGCCCAGCCGTCGTAATCCCGGGCCTGGCCGCGCATGTAGATCATGCCGTTGATGGAGGAGCAGCCGCCCAGCACCTTGCCCCGTGGGTAGCTCAGCGCACGGCCTTGCAGGCCTTCCTGGGCTTCGGTCTTGAAGCACCAGTCGGTACGTGGGTTGCCGATGCAGAACAGGTAGCCGACGGGAATGTGGATCCAGGGGTAGTTGTCACGGCCGCCGGCTTCAAGCAGCAGCACACGGTGGGCGGGGTTGGCGGACAGTCGATTGGCCAGCAGGCAGCCCGCGGGGCCGGCGCCTACGACGATGTAATCGTATTCAGCAGTTGCAATGGGCATCTGAGGCCTCGCTTGTTTTTCTTATTGGCTCCATCCTAGTTGTTAGTTTTCGTCTTAAAAATGTTAGTTTTTACCCAGCTGCTGTGCGTTTTTAAACAGCACCGCCGAGGCTCATGCAATGGAGGCGTCATGTTCGACTGGAACGACCTGCGGTATTTTCTGGAGCTGCAGCGCAGCGGCCGCTTGCTCACCGCCGCGCAACGTCTGAAAACCACGCATGCCACCGTGGCGCGGCATATCGAGGCGATCGAGAAAAGCCTCGGCACCGCGCTGTTCGTACAGCACGCGCAGGGCTACGAGTTGACGCCTGCCGGCGAAGCGCTGCTCAAGCACGCCGAAGCCATGGAAAACGTCGCGTTGCTGGCTGAAGACGAACTGACCCACTCTGCCGCGCCCCTGGGCAAGATCCGCCTCGGCGTGGCTGAGGGCTTGGGCGTGATGTTCCTGGCCAGCCGCATGGGCGGGCTGTTTGATCGCTACCCCGGACTGGAAGTGGAGCTGGTGGCGGTGCCGCGCTTTGTCAGCATCCTCAACCGCGAAGCGGAAATCAGCATCCACCTCGAACGCCCCAGCGTCGATCAACTGGTTACCCGCAAACTCACCGACTACCGCCTGGCCCTCTACGCCAGCCGTGCCTATCTGGACCGCAACCCACCGATCGAAAAGCGCGAAGACCTCGCCGCGCACGCGTGGATCGATTACGTGGATGATTTGCTGTTCAGCCAGGAACTCAAGTTCCTCAGCAGCTTCTGCCGCAACCCCAAGGTGGTGTTCCACAGCACTAGCGTGATTGCCCAGCACCAGGCCGCGCGCTCCGGGTTGGGGATTGCGGTGCTGCCGTGCTTCATGGCGTCTGGCGATCCGGAGTTGGTGCCGTTGCTGCCGGGGGAGGGGATCCAGCGCAGTTACTGGATCAGTTCGCGCCGGGAGTTGCACAAGTCGGTGCGGCTGCGGGTGTTGTGGGATTACGTGGTGGAGTTGTGCGCGCGCGAGCAACGCTTGTTGCTTGGCGAGCCCCTGTAGGAGCGAGCTTGCTCGCGAAGAACGTCAACGATAACGCAGCGTTCATGATATAGCGCGGCGCTCTCAGGTTTCTTCGCGAGCAAGCTCGCTCCTACAAAATGGGGTTAGAGTTTCACCACCTGATGCACCTGCTCCGCGCAAGCTCGTGCATCCTCAATCATGTTCCCGAACGCCTTGCTGACAATCTCATCATGGCTCAACCAACGCACCTTCTGGCTCAGGCGATAGTTATAACGCAGCCCGCCATTCTCCTGCGAACCCTGCAGATCCAAGTCATACCACGGCGAACGAACCTGGCAACCCGGGATGGTTTTTTCCATCCGCCCGCCGCTCAGGGTGATGCTGTAGTCATGGGTTTGCGGGTTGCCCAGATCAAGCTCGGCCTGCTGCCCTTGGCGGCGGTAGTTGATAAAACCATCCCAACGACCCTTGAGCGATTCATCGCTATATACGTAGTCATTCGCCAGCTTTTCCAGCGCACGCTGATCATTCATTTTGGCCGTGACGGTGTAGCCGTCATGCACCACAAAGCCGGTGGCCGGGCGAGTGATCTGGCAGTCGCTGATCTCGTTGCCGAAGTTGGCGCAGATGTCCTGGTCGGTGGCGGTGCTGCCTTGCTGGCGGTCGGCGACGCTCAGTTGCATCAGCGGCAGGCGGCTGAAGGTGATCGTGGCCTGGGTCGCGCCGTCGCCTTGTTTGTCGTAGTGCACCTGTTTGTCCAGGCGCAGGGTGGTTTCGGGGCGTTCCAGCGGGATATGTTCCTCGCGCACCTGACTCTGGGCGTCGTTGACCAGCACCCAGCGGTCCTGGATATCGGGCATGACCTGGCCGGGGGCGAACACCGGGTTGGTCGGGTCGAGCCACCACACTTGGCCGTCCACTTCGGCGCGCACGATGGCGTGGTTCGGCGCCTGGGTGCCGGGGATCAGTAGCGACTCGACCACATCGCCCCGGCTGACCCAGGCGGTTTCGGCCTTGATGCCACTGGCCTTGAGCAAGGCGGTCAGCAGGATTGCCAGGTCCTTGCAGTCGCCATAACCGTGCTGTTCGATTTCAGCGAGGTTGAAGGGCACGTAGCCGCGCTCTGTCGCCCGCCAATCACCCAGGTAGCGGTAGTGATCGTTGATGTGCTGCATCAATGCCGCGACCTGTTCGGCCGGCGCCAAACCGCGCACGGCGACCACGGCAGCAGCACTTTGCGACGGCAGGTTGGCCCCGAGGATCTGGTTGTAGCGCTGCGCGAACGCCCCGAAGTACGCCTGGCGCTCCAGAGCACTGCCCACCTCGATACGCGGGATGCGCAGCAACGCGGCGTTGGAGGCCTCGTTGATGTAGTTGAGGTAGGTCGGGTCCTTTTGCACCACGTCCAGGGTCTTGCCATTCTGCGACGGCGTTACGCTGAAACCCTCGAACAGTTCGCTGCGCCACTGTATCGGTCGCTCTGCGGTAAACCGCGCCTTGAATCGGTCGCGCCGCGCCGGGCTGGCGCCGAATTTGAGCACGTAGTGAAACTGGGTCATCAAGGGTTTGGCGGCGTGGTGCTCGCGTACGGTGTAGCGAATCTGCGTGCCGACGCGCAGGTTGGGGAAGGCCAGCGAGGTCTGTTTGTTGCGGCTGAAGCCCTGGTCCGGGTTGGGCGCGGTGCGGGTGTCGATCTGCGTCGCATCCAGCGCCACTGGCTTGGCGCCGGGCTGGGTGGACTGCGCGCTGATCACTTCAAAGGTGTCGCCTTCGGAATAATCGAAGTCGATGCGCGAGAGCATTTCGCGGCCGCTCGGCTTGAGGATCGTATAGCGGTAGGTGGTGGTGCAGTCGGTACTGGCGTCGCGGTTGAAGTGGCAGTGCAACTCTGTGTCGCTGGCCAGTGGTGCTTCGGCCAGCGGTTGCAGCGCGGCAAACACGCCAGGAGCAACAAGCCCTAGGCTGATGGCAATCAGGGGGCGGTGAAACGAAAAACGGGACATGGGCGCCTCGGTGACACATTGAAACAGCTACCCAATGGGCAGCGAGAAGGCGCTGGATGATAATGGATCGCAACTGAGAAAGCCAGGATTGTTCGACAATTTATGTGGCTGAAAGGCCCGTGCTAGAGCCTTTTCTTTGATTTGTGTCAGTCGTTTCGCAGTTTGAAGTCGGCACTGGCAAGCCTCTCGCCGTTGATCAACACATGGACGACATGCTTGCCGGGGTAATGCTTACGCGTGGTCAACTCGCGGATATGTTGCTCACGTCGGAGGCTGTGAAGTTCGCCAGCGCCGAGAGTAAACGCCTTGAGCTTGAAGACCTTTGCGGCACTGTGGCCGGCGCTTTTCACGTAGTCGATGGCGTAGTCCACCACCAGTTTCTGTGGGGTAGTGGCGGTGGACTCCAGGCTGAACGACAGGTTGATGCGGTCGCCCAGGTTGATCACCGCCGGCGTGACCTGTAGATGGTGGATCTTCACCTCGGCCTTGGCGCCTGCGCCCATGATCGTCAGGGCGCGGGTGTTGCCTTGTTTGATCAGGCTACGCAGAGCATGGCGGGCGATCCACGCGGTGTGCGGGTTATCCAGGTTCCAGCCCTCGATCAGGCTGAGCACCCAGTCCGGGTGGTCCTTGGTGATGTCGTTGAGGTGGTTGGCCACGGACTTGCGTACGTAGAGGCTGTTATCGGCCTTAAGGTTGTCGAGGATCGATGCGCACAGCTCGGGGTTGGCCTGCACTTCGGCCAAACGGAATGACCAAGGCAGGCGCGGCCGCGAACCTTCGCTGGCCAGGCGGCGCACATGTTCGTTGTCATCCAGCGACCAGGCTTGCATCACGGCCAGCGTGCGCGGGAAGTCGTGCAGCAGAAAGTGACGGATGGCGAATTCAGCGGAACCGAAGGTGGTGAAATATTTAAGAGCAGCCATGGAGCGCTTGAAGTCGTGCAACCCGTAACTTGCCACGAAATGCGGCAGGAACAGGCTGACAAACGCACTGTTCAGGCGCGGCGCCAGGGCATGCAGCAGCTTGAGGGTCTGCGGATAATCCAGCGGGATCACCGCGTGCAGGCTTTCGCTGACCCGCGCCATGCGCTGCATCACCGACAACTCGGCCAACCCGGCCTTGGCGTGCTTGAGGAAGCCCTTGGCGTCGAACGCCGGGTACACCGCTGTCATTTCATCGGCGATGTGCTGCAGGCGTTCGACGTTGAAGATTTCCTTGAGGGCCGGGGCGCTTTGGTCGGTCATCGGTGATTCCGGTGGCGGTTAGAGAAAGTGGCGGTTAGAGAAACCAGCGGTATTCCCGCGCGTTGATCTCTTGCTGGAAGGCCAGGTGGTCCTGGCGTTTGTTTTCGCAGTAAACGTCGACAAATTCGGCGCCCAGCTTATCGCGCAATACCGCTTGATGCTGCATGGCGCGCACGGCGTCGAGCATGTCCAGTGGGAAGTCGGTGCCACTGCTGCGATCTTCGTTCAGCGGGGCGATGGGTTCGCGCTTGGCTTCCAGGCCGTGCTCCAGGCCGACAAGGATCGCCGCCAGCACCAGGTACGGGTTGGCATCGGCACTGGCCAGCCGGTGCTCGATGCGCAGGTTGCGTGGGTCGGACTCGGGAATGCGCACGCACGCGTCACGGTCTTCAAAGCCCCAACTGGCACGGGTGGCGGCGTTGACTGTACCGCCCAGGCGGCGGAAGGCGTTGTGGTTGGGCGAGAAGATCGGCATGCAGTGGGGCAGCAACTCCAGGCAACCGGCTACGGCGTGGCGCAACGGTTGCTGTTGGTGCGCTGCCAGCAGGTTATTGCCCGCGCCGTCGTACAGGCTGACATGCACATGCATGCCGCTACCAGGGTATTGCAGGTACGGCTTGGCCATGAAGCTGGCGCGGTAACCGTGCTTGAGCGCCACGCCACGGGTGCTGCGGCAGAACAGGGCGGCCCAGTCGGCGGCGCGCATGCCATCGTCGAGGTGGCCGAAGTTGATCTCGAACTGGCCGGGGCCGATCTCGGCAGTGATCACCGTGATGTCGATGCCCTGGTCCTTGGCGGTTTGCGCCATGTCGTCGAGCACTTCGCCAAAGCGCGACAGCCGTTCGATATGCAGGTTGGGCTGGTCGTCGGGGTCATCGCTCAGTGGGTCGCGGGCGAATTGCGGCAGGCCGTTGTCGAGTTTTTTGTCGAACAGGTAGAACTCCAGTTCAAACGCCACCACCGGGTGGATGCCCTTGTGTTGCAGACGCTCCAGCACCTTGGCCAGCACTTCGCGGGGTTCGAATTCGATGGGCGCTTCGGTGCCGTCCGAGGTGATCAGCATCTGGCCGAGCGGCTGCGACTCCCAGCTCACCGGCTTGAGCGTGCCAGGCACCAGGCGACGGCTGGCATCCGGGTCGCCGTCGTTGAAGCAATAGTCGCCAATCTTGAACAACCCGCCCTGAGCCCCGAGCAGCACGGCGTTCTGCGGTAGCTTCAGCGGGCTGCCGGCGGCGACTTTTTCCAGCATCTCGATGGGGTAGCGCTTGCCGTAGAAGTGCCCGGGAATGTCCAGGGCGATCAGGTCGACATAACGCACGTCAGGATGGTTCTGGCGAAAGGTCCGTACTTCGGCCAGTAACGTGGAGGCATGGCTTTTCACGGGTGCAGCTCCTAGTTGTAAACCCACAACACGCGGGCGGGCAGGTCGGTCAGGTTGGCATAGCGGCAATGGGCGAAGCTGGCCAGGTGGAAACTGTCGCCTGGGCCGAGGGTGACCGAGTCGGCC
Organism: Pseudomonas reactans; assembly: GCF_013387025.1. Lineage (NCBI taxonomy): Bacteria > Pseudomonadati > Pseudomonadota > Gammaproteobacteria > Pseudomonadales > Pseudomonadaceae > Pseudomonas > Pseudomonas reactans. The sequence continues at coordinate 229,671 of NZ_JACAQP010000008.1, forward strand.
TCACCCTCGACCCACAGGGTCAACTCGCCTTCCAGCACAAAACCGGCTTGTTCGGCGCGGTCGCTCATGGTTTGTTCACCGCTGTTGGCACCCGGTGCCAACAGGCTGTCGAGCATCGAAAAGGCGCCATTCATGCTCGGAGAGACGAGGATGTCGGTGATGCCATTGGCGTAGTACACCGTGCGCCGTTCATTGGGACGGGTAATCCAGTCCACGGCCTTGGGTTTGGGCTGGCTGTAGAAATAGGTGGTGGGTACATCGAGGGCGTGGCTGATGGCGGTGAGATCGGCCACGGTCGGGCGCGACAGGCCGCGCTCGACCTGGGACAGGAAACCCACCGAGCGCTCGATTTCTTTCGCGAGCTGGGCCAGGGTGAGCTTCTTGTGCTTGCGCAGGTCGTGGATCAGCGCGGCGAGGGTGGCAAGTTCTTCTTGGGGTGTCATGAAATTTATTTCGATAATTTTCATGAAAAATTACAGGAATTATTTCATGGGAGCAATGGGGCATCTGCCACAGGTGAATTGAATGATCATGCGCGGCAGCGGTCCGAACCTGGGTACGCATCATTCATTGAAGGAGCACCCATGAAGTCCAAATCCCTGATCGCCTCGCTGCTGGTCGCCACCAGCCTGTCCACTGTCAGTTTCGTCGTGCAGGCCGGTGATACGCCTCAGGAAACCGTGCAACCTTCCAATATCAACACCCGTGACCTGAAAGAAGGTGACCGCGCGCCAGACATTCTGATGCGCAAGGAGTCGGCGGTCAGCGACTGGAAAAAACGCGGCCTCAAGCAGCCTGAAGAAGACAGCCAGTGGGCGCGGGTGGGCGACAAGTTCGTGTTGCTCAAGACCACCAACGGCACCATTCTTGAGATCACCCCCGTGAAGAAATGACAGTGTTGGTGTGGATTGCCCTGGGTTAAGGTAACCGGCTATAGAGGCCGGGTTACCTTATAAAGATCGAGAGCAGGATGCTTGCCACAATAAGAAACTACCCCCGCACCGTTAATCTGCTGTTGTCCGCCACGTTGCTGCTCACGCTGGCCAAGGCAATCACGTTTCCGTATCTGGTCATTTACCTCAGCCATCGTTTCGCCCTCGATATCACCCAGGTCGGCCTGGTGATCGGCAGTTCGCTGATTGTCGGCTCGTTGCTCAGTGTGTACGGCGGCTTTCTCGTAGACCGCATCAATAGCTACCGGCTACTGCTGGCCTTGAGCATGCTGTTTGTGCTGGGTTTCATCGGCACGGTACTGGCGCAGACTATCTGGGCGTTCTACACCTGCCTGATCCTGATCAACCTGGCTTACGCGGTGATCGATATCGCCGTCAAAGCCGGCTTTGCCAGCCTGTTGCCCGAAGATGCCCGCAGCGAAGTATTTTCCATCAAGTACACCCTGACCAATATCGGCTATGCGGTTGGGCCTTTTTTCGGGGCGATGATTGCCAAGCTGGATATCAGCTTGCCGTTTATTCTGTCTGCGGTCCTGGGGGTAGGGTTTTTCCTGCTGTACTGGCGCTGGGGCGATCGTAGCCTGGCCACCGTCGATGCCCCGCAAAAGCCGGTGCCGTTCCTGGCCGTCGGCCGGGTGCTTTTAAGCGATCATCGCCTGGTCTGCTTCACCCTCGGCGGCGTGCTCAGTGCTGTGGTGTTCGGCCAGTTCACCGCGTGGCTTTCGCAATACCTGGTAACGACCACCACTGCCGATTACACCTACACCGTGGTCAGTGCCGTGCTGACCACCAATGCGGTGCTGGTGATTGCTCTGCAATACGTGATCGGGCGGCGCATTTCGCACCGCTATCTCGGTCAATGGCTGATCGCAGGCCTGGGCATGTTCTTGCTGGGGATCATTGGTTTCGCGTTGTCGACCAGCCTGTTGGCGTGGGTGCTGGCGATGGCGGTGTTCACGGTGGGGGAGATTATCGTGTTTCCGGCCGAGTACATGTTTATCGACCGGATTGCCCCGGACCACCTGCGCGGCATGTACTACGGGGCACAGAATCTGTCCAACCTGGGCGCCGCATTGGGGCCGGTGTTGTGTGGGCTGGTGCTGGCCAGCCTACCGGCCCACTACATGTTCTACATGCTGGGGGCGTTCATCGTGGGGGGCGGGGTGTTCTATTTCATTGGGGCGTCGTTGAAGGCAAGTCATCCAGCGTGAGCTTGCCCATGGTGTTGCTCTGCAGTTCGTAGCGCAGTTCTTCCACCATCTTTTCGACGTCTTGCGGGGTCTGCAGGCGGTTGGTGCTGATCCCGGTCACCACCAGATCCACACGGCCGGTCTCCGCGTCGTAGACCTTGAGGGTCAGGGACGCGTCCCGGCACAGGGTGAATTCACATGTCAGCGGCGACAGGCCTTCTTCGATGCAATTTCGCAGTTGAGAGAGGGTAAACATGCGGGTTCCTTCAGGCATAAGTTCGATGCTTGAAGGTTATGGCGTGCTGCCCGCTGCAATAAGGCGAATTCGCACTAGGTGCACTAGTGCATTTGCACTTTCGCGGCCTATTTCTTGAGGCGCAATTCCCCGGCAAACAGCCCGCGTTCACGGGCCCAGACAATGGCCGCACTGCGGCTGTGCACCCCCAACTTCGAGTACACCGTGGCCACATGGTTACGTACGGTGTTGGGCGCCAGTTTCAGGCGTGAGGCGATCTCTTTGTCGGCCAGGCCTTCACAGATCAAACCCAGGACATCGCGTTCACGGGCCGTGAGGTCGGTAAAGGCGATATTCGGCTGATTGGGGCTGTTGACGCTCTTGGCGTTGGCGAGTTTTTCGATCAGTGTCTGGCTGAACCAGGAAGCGTCCTGCATCACTTCCTCGATGGCCGCCACCAGCTCCAGCTCGGAGCGTTTGCGTTCAGTGATGTTCATCATCACCAGCAGGTAACACGGTACGTCCTGGATGATCACGGTATCGGCGGACACCACGCAGTCGATCACCTCGTTGCCTTTCTTGCGCACCTTGAGGTCCTGGCCGTCGAGGTTGCCGGCTTTTTCCAGGGTGGCAAACAACTGCGCGCCCGCCTGGGGGCTGTCGATAAAGTCGATGTCTTCAATGGACTTGCCGATCAGCTCTTCGCTGATATAGCCGGTGATGCTCATGAACGCCTCGTTGATGTCCACCACCTGGCGGTTGCCGGCGCTGCACACCAGGGTCGGCACGGGCGTGAGGCGGAAGGATTTGGCGAAACGCTCCTCGCTCTGGCGCAGGGCAATTTCGGCCTTGCGTCGTGGCTCCAGGTCCATGAACGAAAACAGCATGCAGTCCTCTTCGTTCATGTCCAACGGCTGGCCGGCCACGATCACCAACTTGCTGCCGCCCTCAGGCAGGCGCAGTTCGGCCTGCATCTGCGGGATGGTCGCCCCTTCGCCCAGACGCTGGATGGCCAGGTCCTTGCGCTCGGCCTGTTCCAGCACATCCAGCTCATAGACGGATTTACCGATGACCTGGTCTCGGTTGTAGCCGGTCATTTCCAGGAAGCCCTGGTTGACCTTGATGTAGCGCAAGTCACTCAGGCGACAGATCACTGCCGGCGCCGGGTTGGCATTGAAGGTTTTTTCGAAGCGCTGTTCGGCGCTGGCCCACTCGGTGGCGTCACTGAGGATCAGCACCAGTAGTTCCGGTTCACCCCGGGAGTCGGTGATTACCAGGCTGCGCAGGCGGTGGACCCAGGTTTTTTCTTCATCGTCGGTGGGCGTGACTTCTACCACCACGTCGCTGAACTCATCGCCCGCGGCGGCCCGGGCCAGGGGGTAGTTTTCCGGCTGTACCGGGTGGTTATTGCGGTAGCGCAAGGCGAAGCGCTTGGCATATTGCTGGCCATCGGCCCCTAGCCCCATCACGTCGCCCACGCCATGCATGGTGAGTGCCGCCTCGTTGGCCCAGAGAATGGTTTGATCGATCTCGGCCAGAATCACACCGTCGGACAGCCCGGAAATGATCTGCTGCAGTTGGCGACGGTTGGTTTCTTTGGCTAGAACGTCCTGCGTCATAGGTTCTCCGGGGTTTTGGGCGCATGGAAAGTACGACATCCGCGCTTCAGGATAGTGCAGAGATATTCCGCGACATGGGGTGCGAATGCACCAGATGGCCTGGTGCATTTGAGCGGGGACGGCAAGCGGCAGCCTCGCCAGACTGAAACGGTCAATCACTGTCAAAGGATCGAACATGACCACTGTCTATGAAACCAACCGTTCGCTGTTTCGCGTGTCCTGGAGTTCCGTGCTGGCCGGTAGTGCAATTGCCCTGGTGACCTACCTGGTGTTGAGCGTGCTGGGAACCGCCATCGGTGCCAGCGCTGTCGACCCGATGCAGGCCGGCAACCCGCTCAGCGGTTTCGGCACGGGTGCAGGGATCTGGCTGTTCGTCTCGACGCTGTTGGCAATCGGCGCGGGGGCCTTCGTGGCTGGGCGGACCGCGCCGGATCGTGGCGGCCTGCATGGCGTACTCACCTGGACCCTGACCACCTTGCTCACCACCTGGCTATTGGCCGGGCTGGCCGCCAGTGTGGTCGGCACAGCCGGCAATGTGGTGGGCAAGGGATTATCGGCAGCCGGTAGCGGCATTGCGGCGGCAGCGCCGGGCATTGGCGACAGCGTCAAGCAGCAACTCAACGAGCAGGGCATCCAGCTGGATTGGAACAGCCTGCAAGGCGAGCTCGACACCTTGCTCAAGCAAAGCGGCAAGCCTGAGCTGGACCCGGCCAACGTCGAACAGAAAACCGATCAGGCCGCCGCCGATGGCAAACAGACCGCCACCGACGCCGCGACCCACCCGGCCCAGGCGGGCGATCAGTTGAAGCAATGGTTCGAACGCGTCAAGGCGTCCGGTGAGCCTGCGTTGAATGCTGCGGATAAAGACGCGCTGGTCAACATCGTTGCTGCGCGTACGGGCAAGAGCAAAGAAGAAGCCACGCAGATCGTCGACAACTACGCCCAGGCTTACCAACAAGCCATGCAAAAGGTCGATGAGCTGAAGCAGCAGGCCGAGCAGAAAGCCCGTGAAGCTGGCGAAGTGGCCGCCAAACAGCTCTCCCGCGCGGCGTGGAGCACCTTGGCGATGCTGCTGCTGGGCGCAGCGTTGAGCTTCCTGGTGGGGCGCATGGCCCTGACCACGCGTCGAGTGCCGTTGGCTTAACGAGGTTTGCAGCAAGGACGCTGCTTTTCACGGGCACCAAACATGCTAGTGTCAGCACTCCAACACCCACCGGCAGTGCCTGGCGATGCGTGATATCTACAGCGTCTTCAACTCCAACGGCGCCTATGAAACCGGGGCCCATGCCCATGACGAGTTCATGCTGATGGTGCCCGAGCATGGCTTGCTGCGCTTCAAGGACGAAGACAGCGGGCGCACCACTTCGGTGATCGAACGCCAGTTCGTGCTGGTGCCGCCGCAGTGCAGCCATTCATCATCGTCACTCACGGCCAGCCAGGGCCACCTGGCGTTCTATGTCGACCCCGACTACATGCGCTACGCCCTGCGTGACCTGTCCGGCGATGCCAACCGCTTGCTGCGCGTGCCCACCCTGGGCATCTGGCAAACCTCGGCGCCGCTGCACCATTTGCTGCTGGCGAAAAAGGCCTTCAGTCAACCCGACCCCTATGTCGATCGCCGTCGCCAATTGGCCCAGGCCGATCACTTGCTGCTGCTCGAATGCCTGGCGGTTTCCCTCAGTCAGCCGAGCCTGCAGCGCTCGTCTACCGAGCGCCACGGCGCCATGCTGGTGCGCGATGTGAAGGCTTATGTGGAAGGCAACCTTGAGCATGCGCCGGGGCTGGATGAGATTGCGGCAGTGTTCCATATGTCGCGTCGGCACCTGACCCGCCTGTTTGCGCTGCACACCGGTGAGACGGTGTTGGCCTATGTGCAACGGCTGCGCCTGGAGCGGGCACAGACCCTGTTGCGGCACACGCGCCTGTCGGTGCTGGAGATTGCCAATAACGTCGGTTATGAATCGCCGTCGCACCTGGCCCATGTGTTCCGCCGGGTGTTGGGCATTTCCCCGGATGAATGGCGCCGTAGCTGACACCAGCACAAACCACAATGCGAAGCGAGCCGTTGTTGATCGTGATCGTGATCGTGATTTTGATCTGGCTTTTGATCTGGCTTTTGATCTTAGGCGCCCCGTCAAACACGCTGGCCGGAATTCGATAGGGATTTGGGGGGTAAACCGG
>NZ_JACAQP010000008.1:235942-245323 GCF_013387025.1 Pseudomonas reactans
CTCTTTTCCAAAAGTGACCCGCCGTAAGGGCGGAACCATAGGCCGCCATCACCCAAATAACGGATATGTACCCGATCAGATCCAACATCCAGGTCGGCTGTCAGGCCGCCTTCGCAGGCAAGCCAGCTCCTACAGTTGGATTGCGGGGTGACAGTTAGATTGTGGTCGTCTGGTAGGCCGCTTTCGCAGGCAAGCCAGCTCCCACATTTGAGTCGGTTCCTCCAGGCGCAACCCCAATCACCGGTGTCCCAATCCCGCGCATCATCCGGCCCGATCCCGTGCGCCACAAATCTGTCATCCGTTCATCCTCTGCTCACCAACAACAAACAAGTCCGGCGTACCGGACGAGGAGGGGCGGTGAGCGCAAAACCCTTTATCCGTTTTTCAGGCGTGCAAAAAAGCTTCAAAGTCGAGGGCCGCCAGTTTGTGGCTGTGCGCAATGTGTCGCTGGAGGTCCAGCGCGGCGAAATCATCACCCTGGTCGGCCCCTCGGGCTGCGGCAAGTCCACCTTGCTCAACATGACCGCCGGGCTGTTCGGCCCTACCGAAGGCGTGGTGCATTACGACGGTGCCGAGGTCAAAGGCGTCAACACCCGGGTCGGTTACATGACCCAGGCCGATCACCTGCTGCCTTGGCGCACGGTGGCGGGCAACATCGCGGTGCCGCTGCAGATTCGCCGCGTGCCCAAGGCCGAGATCGAGGCGCGGGTGGAGGAATTGATGGCGCTGGTCGGCCTCACCGGTTTCGGCGAGAGCTACCCCAACCAACTTTCCGGCGGCATGCGCAAACGCGCGGCCATGGCGCGCTTGATGGCCAGCGACCCGGAAACCCTGCTGATGGACGAACCCTTCGGCGCCCTCGATGCGCAAATGCGCCTGACCCTGCAGACCGAACTGCTGCGCCTGTGCCGCAAGCTCAACAAGACCGTGCTGTTCGTCACCCATGACGTCGACGAGGCCATCGCCCTGGCCGACCGCTGCGTGGTGTTCGCCGGTCGCCCCGGCACCATCGACCATGTGCTCGATATCCCCCTGACCGGTGAACGCAACCTGGTGCAACTGCGCTCCGACCCACGCTACGTGGAACTCTGCGCCGAACTGTGGAAACGCCTGGCGCCCGACGTTGCCGGCGCCGCTGACCCTTCTTCATTGGCTCACTCGCTGGAGGTCGTATGATCCAGGTTTATCGCTTGCTGTTCCTGGTGTTCCTGATGCTGTTGTGGGAAGGCGTGTCACGCTGGTTTGGCGTGGAATTCTTCATCAGCCGCCCTTCGGCCGTGGCCCAGAGTCTGTGGAAAATCCTGCTCAATGGCGTGTTTTTCTACCATGCCGGCATCACCACCCTGGAGGCGGTGCTGGGCTTTTTCTTCGGCTCCCTCGCGGGCTTGATCGCAGGCCTTGTACTGGGTCGCGCCAAGTTGCTGGCTGACATCCTCGATCCGTTTTTGACCGCGTTCTACAGCCTGCCGAAAGTGGCGCTGGCGCCGCTGTTCATCCTCTGGTTCGGCATCGGTCTGCCGATGAAAGTCATCCTCACCGCCGCGGTGGTGTTCTTCCTGGTGTTCCTCAACACCTACAGCGGCGTGCGCAACGTGTCCCGCGAGCAACTGACTATCCTGCGCCTGATGGGCGCCAAGGAGCGCGACCTGCTGACCATGGTGGTGATCCCCTCGGCCTTCACCTGGGTGTTCACCGGCCTGCGGTTGTCGGTGCCCTATGCGCTGATCGGCGCGCTGGTGGGCGAGATCATCGCGGCCAACCGTGGCCTGGGCTATCTGCTGTCGGATGCGGCTTCGCAGTTCGACACCGCCGGCGTGTTTGCCGCGCTGGTGGGGATCATTGCTTTGGCGCTGATCCTGAACACGGCGGTGAAGCTGGCCGAAAGCAAGCTGATGCCGTGGAAAGCCAATGAAGCGGAACGTGAAGTCGCGGTTTAACCCCCTCTGGTTTGGAGCTTGATCATGCTTAAGCGTCTTGTGATTACCGGTCTGTTGTGCGCTGCCTTCCTGCCCGCCGCCCAGGCCCAGGACCTCACCAAGGTCACCCTGGCGTTCCCCAGCGAAGGCTTCCTGTATGTGCCGATCTACGTCGCGCAGAAGCAGGGCTACTTCGCCGAAGAAGGCCTGAATGTGGAAGTGATCGTGTTTCAAAAGGGCGGCTCGGCGGCGTTGACGGCCGTGCTCGGCCGCGACGCGGATGCCTACGTCGGCCTGCCGGCGGTCGCGGTGCGCGCGCGTTCCAAAGGCCAGAACGTGCAGGCGTTTGCCGCCGTGCAGACCCAATTCGGCAGCACCGTGGTAATTGACGGCGAGTCGGCGCGCAAGGCTGGGGTGTCGGCCGCGTCGCCCATTTCGGCGCGTGCCCAGGCCCTCAAAGGCTTGAAGATCGGCGTGACTGGCCCCGGCAGCACCACCGACATGTTGGTGCGCTACCTGGCCAAGGACGCCGGCCTGAACCCGGACAAGGACTTCACCATCATGCCCATCGGCGGTGCGCCGAACATGCTGGCGGCGTTTTCCCAGGGCAGCATCAACGGTTTCTCGCTGTCGCCGCCCACCGTCACCACGGCGGCGCAGCAGGGCGGGTTTGTGCTGATGGACCTGGCCAAGGGCGAATACAAACCCTTGGACGGCTTCCTGTTCACCGCGATGATCGCCCGCGAGGACTGGTTGAGCAGCAACAAGGCCACCGCCGAGAAACTGGTGCGCGCTATCTGGAAAGCCGAACACTTGATCGCCAGCGAACCGGACAAGGCCCGCGAGTCGGTGCGCCCGTACTTCGCCCACACCGATGCGGCGATCTTCGACGCCGCCTGGACGGCTTCATTGCCGTCCTATCCGGCCACGCCGCGTATAGAACGAGACGGCGTCGAGAAGAACATCAGTTTCATGAACGCCGTCGAGAATGATCCGGTGACACTCGACCCGCAGCAGGTCTACACCAACACCATCGTCGACGCCGTGGCGCCGACTGTTTCCACCCTCAAGGGAGAGGCGAAATGACGCCCGAGGTTCATCTGGTCAATGTATTTCCCGCCACCGCGCGTGGCGGCAACCCGGCGCCGACCGTGGCGCTGGCCGACGGCATGAGTGATGCCGATATGCAGCAAGTCGCCCGCGATTACGGGCATGAATGCGGCTTTGTGTTTGCCGCACCGGCCGGCAGCGATTTCGATTTTGCCCTGCGTTTCTGGGTGCCCAACCATGAGATGGAAATGTGCGGCCATGCCACCGTCGGCGCCATTTGGCTGCTGGATCAATTGGGCATGCTGCACAAGGAGCGCCTGGCGTTGTGGACGTTGAGCGGGCGGGTTGACGCCCAGATCGCCAATGCGGGCACTCCACAGATCCAAGTGGAAATCAGCCAACCCAAGGGGCAGGTTGAAACCTTGAGCGATCCGCAGGTTGAGGCCGAGATTCTATCGGTGCTGGGCATTACCTCCAATGAACTGGCGCCGTTGCCGATCCAGAACGCCCGCACCAGCCGCGTCAAAACACTGGTTGCGCTCAAAAGCGTGGCGGTGCTGGACAGCCTCAAGCCGGACTTCCGCCGCATGGAGCAACTGTGTGAGCGCATCGGCTCTACCGGGTTGTATCCCTACGCGCCGTCGGACCTTGAAGGTCGCCAGTTTGATGCGCGGCAGTTCCCCAAGTCTTCGGGTTACCCGGAAGACGCCGCCACCGGTATTGCGGCGGCAGCGTTGTCCTTTGGTCTGTTGGAAAACGGCTTGGTGACCGATGACGATCGTCCGGTGTACATCCGCCAAGGCCGCGCGATGGGCCGGCCTTCGCAGATTTCGCTGCGCTTTCGTCACGATGCGGCAGGGCAGGTGCAGGGGTGCTGGTTGGGTGGGCATGTGGAATTTGTCGAGGAGCCCGCATGAGTATTCGCGAACGTATCGCCGCCTTGGGCTTGCAACTGCCCGAGGCGCCAGGCCCCAAGGGTGACTATGTGCCGGTGACGATCCATGCGGGTGTGGCCTATGTGAGTGGGCAAGTGTGCCGACTGGGCGATGGCGTGATCAGCGGACCGGTGACGGACCAGACCTCGCCCGCGCGGGTGACACAAGCTGGTCAAACCTGTGCGCTGCGCGCCTTGAGCGTGCTGGATCAGGTGGTAGGGTTGGAGAATGTCGAGCGCATTCTGTTTGTGCGTGGCTTTGTGTATGGCGGCGAGGGTTTCCACAGCTATTCCAAAGTGGTCGACGGCGCTTCCCAGGTGCTGATCGATGTGTTCGGTGAGCAGGGCCGGCACGCGAGGTCGGCGGTGGGCGTGGCGGGGTTGCCCAGCGGCGGCATGCTGGAATTGGAGGTCACCGCAGTCATTAAGCACAACTCCCATCTGTAGGAGCTGGCTTGCCAGCGATCGCGGTGGCCCTGTCACCAACGTGCTGACTGACATACCGCAATCGCCGGCAAGCCGGCTCCTACAGGGTTTGTGGCAGAATGCCGGCCTTAACGCGTATCTCGCAAAGGTGCCCCTTGAGCGCAGGCAAAGCCGTCGGACTGTTACTACTCACCTCCATGCTGGCGGCGTGCGGCACCTCGCCGCCACGCACGCCCAATGACCTCTGCGGCATCTTCCGCGAAAAGGACGACTGGTACGACGCCGCCAAAGTCACGCAAAAACGCTGGGGCGTGCCGATCCAGGTGCCGTTCGCCATCATGTACCAGGAGTCCGGCTTCCACCAGGACGCCCTGGCCCCGCGCAAATACCTGCTGTGGATCATCCCCTGGGGCCGCGTCTCCACCGCCGCCGGCTACGCCCAGGCCAAGGACGAAGTGTGGAACGACTACCGCAAGAGCACCGGCCGCAGCGGCGCCAGTCGCCAGGACTTCGACGACGCCATCGACTTTGTCGGCTGGTACATGGACAAGACCTACACCGTCAACGGCGTCTACAAATACGACGCCTACGGCCAGTACCTGAACTACCACGAAGGCTGGGGCGGCTACCGCCAGCGCACCTACGCCGCCAAGGCCTGGCTGCCGCCGGTGGCCAGCAAGGTGCAGGCGCGTTCACAGCTGTATGCGGCGCAGTATGCGCGGTGCAAGGATGATTTGGGGCGGGGGTTTTGGAGTCGGTTTTGGCGGTGGCTGTAAGGGAGAAAGCTGTTCCCACGCTGCATGAAGAATACAGCGTGGGGCAAGGGCTACATCTCGATCAACCAACCCACCAACGGCACTATCATCAACGTACTCAACGCCATTGAGGTGACATTGCCAATGTACGGGTGAAAGTGTGCGGGCAAGCGGCCCGCAATTGCACAGGCTAGTGGCGGCGCGACCAGAGCCCCAAGCAAAGCACTTGAACCGATGACTGTCCAACTACCACCATGGGTCAATACAGCTGCTGGCACTGCAGAGACCAGTGGAACGTAGGTCGGAAACCATCCTCGTTTTATCCACTGTTTCCGCCAGATCACGACGCCCAGAGCCGATGTTAGCGCCTGGGCGGCGAGCAGGTGCAAAACCAGGCCTGATCCATACGCCGGGCTGATCGGGTTCAGTGCATAGGCCACCAACACACCTGCCAGCAACCCGAGACTCGCGAGTTCGTTTCCGAAAAATGGTGCTTCGGAGAAGTCCGCCAACACCCGACGCAGGCTCCAGACAATACCGTAAGTGGGCGGCTTCGCGGGTGCCGGCTTGGCGGGGGCTATGTAATCAGAACTCACCAGCGACGGCACTCGACGACACGCTACAAATGCAATGACACTGCCGATCGCCATGCCCACCACATTGCCGATCACTACTGGAAGACCCAGTGGGACGCACACGAAGTTCACGATCAGCAGGCAAATGGGGGTCACCAGCAATGCGCCCAACACTGCACCGTTTATGGCAACTTTCCAGCCGCCGCCGAACATCAGCACCATGGCTGCTGGTAACGAGACGAATGCCGCAAACGTTGGTTGCCACGTCTGTGCGGTGACGCTCCAGCCCCACAGTAGATTACTCAGCATTAACCCCAGCAGTGAACTGGTTACCAACCAAGGCCATAACCCTGTTCCGTAGGAAATAGAAAATCCCTGCCAGGCTTTACCGTTCTTGCTCGCCCACCATGCCAGGTAGGCGCCGCCCAACAAACCGAGCGATGCCAGTTCGTGCTTGTAGAAGGCTACTTCACTGATATCCCCGACTATCCACCGTAGCCAGGCAACAGGGTGGGGCAGGCTTGCGACCATCTCGGCGTAGCCCGGCCAGGACCATTGGTTGCTGAGCGCCACCCACAGCACCAGTAGCACACTGGCTAACCCCAGTATCAGGACGGTGAGATCTGCCCTGGACCGGTTGGACCTCGTTTCGGTAATGAGTGTTTTCATAGTACGCCCTCCGATCAGCGTGGAAGGGCGGGGTGTTGGGAGTAGCCGAGCATTTGATCGTAGAGATCATTGCGTCGATCACGCTGCAGGTCATTGAGGCTGTTCCAGATCGGAGCACTGCGGGCGCTGGTGATATCAATGTCGGCGAACAGGATTTCCTGGCGATTGGCTGAGGCTACCGCGCCAATCGGCCAGCCGTTGGTTCCGGCAATCAACGAGCATCCGAGGTAACGCGCTTCCCGCTCTTCGCCAATGCGGCTGGCGGCAGCGATAAACACGTTATTGACGTGGGCGGCGGTCATCGTCAGGTACGACGCCATGCATTTGCCTGCCTCATCGAACAGCGGCGGTGGCGTCCACACCCAATTGTTCAAGCTGCAAATAATATCGGCGCCCTGCTGGCTGAGAATACGTGGCACCTCCGGGAACCAGATATCCCAACAAATCAGCAGGCCAATACGGCCTATCGGTGTTTCAAATACTGGAAAACCGGTATCACCAGGCGTGAACCAGAGCTTTTCCAGGTTCCATAGATGCGCCTTGCGGTATTTGCCGATAAACCCATCGGGGCCTAGCAGCACAGCAGTATTGAACAACTGCATACCGTCTATTTCACACAGGCCTGCCACCAGGTAAACCTGGTGCTTACAGGCAAAATCTATCCACGCCTGCACACTTTCGCCGCTTGGAACCCGTTCGGCATGATCAAAAGCGTCCTGGCGACTGCTGAAGAAATACCCACAATTGGTAAGCTCGGGCAGTACGATCAGGTTCGCTCCACCGTTTGCCGCTTCTGTCGCCAGTGCAAGACTTTGACGCAGATTGTTGGCTCGGTTGTTCACGCCAACCTGAGGGTCCAGTTGGATGACGGCTACGCGTGCGGGGCTTGCTGGTTCGCTCATGGCGGTGACCTCTTATTGTTATACAACCGTGATTCGGTTGGGCGTTTATAAGAGGCGAGCAAGTGTTTAATTAAAAGTCAGGTGATTCCCGTTACGTTGTAGTCTCTTTCTTTTATGGTTCGGCTTTATAGGTTGGGTAGTCGTCCATAGTAAAACCTCCGTTGAAAGCGGCTTTCGTTCTATTACAAATGTTTATCACGGTATCGATTGCTCCCCTGAAGCAGGGCTCCGTCCAGCCCGCATCTACAGAGAAGGATTCACCACAGAGGTACAAGCCTGACTTGTGAGAAAAGTCTCGATTGTATTTCAGTAGCTTCATGGCGTCGTAATAAGTACCTGCACGATAAAGCTTTGCGCAGCCAAGCGAGTTTTTATCATTCATCCATCGTTGAACCACCGCGTGATTACGTCCGATGTAGGGTGATATTTTTTCTTTGATATTGGTAGATTTCAAAAGGATTCTGTCGAGGTCTTCGATGCATCTATCAACGAGTTCTTCATCGGTGAATACCGATAGCTTTGTGGCGTCGTCTTCCCATGTGTAGCTGAGAAGAATGCAGTCGTAGGTATGGTTAGGGTTGTAGCGGTAGGTATATACATCATGAACCAAGCTATCCGTCACGATGGCTTGAGGGATTTTTTTATTGTGAGAGAGAAACGTTTTTTTGAGTGGTGCGTACACTTTACAGCTGGTTTCCCAATGAGCTGTTTTGTAGGCTTCTATAATTTCAAAGGGGAGCATTTCCGGGTTGAAGTTTTCAATTGATATTTGCGTTTCGATCAGCCATGAAGGCAGTGTTATTACTACGGAGTCATAATCGATGAATTCTTTTTTTGCGTTTTCTTTTTGTGTGACGTTCCAGTCGAAATAGACTCGTGTTTTCCCGTTTTTCAGTTTCTTGATTTTTGTTGCTGCACAATCGGTCATGAGCCCGGAATGACTTTTTATGAGGTGCTCGTATAAAGACTCATGTGCTTCTTCGGGTTTGATGAAGAGTATGGATTCGGCCAGGGACCCAAGTCCGATGTAGTTGGGTTTGTTGAAAGCTAGACCTCTCGAATCCAAGGGCTCGGGAGGGGCTGAGTAAGGCGACGCCATCGGTGTGCCGTCCGCGTTCACACGCCCGTGGATTAATTGCAGATGACTGCTGAATCCAAATATCGATGTGCGCAGTGGGTAAAGTGAACATACGTCATAGAATGCTCCCCAACTGCCATCACCGATGCCGATGGAGTAGAAAACCGCGGATTCCTGTGCAGTCATGCCCATGCCACCGAAGTTTCCAGGGTCACTTGATTGCCAGCTACCGATGCTTGGCATTTTGACCAAATCGCGGAAGGAAACACTTTCGTATTTCTTGACTATTAAATCCCATATGTTCTCCCAGCCTTCAGTACCGTAATGTTCGGAGACGATCAACGTCATGCGCTCGGCGAAGGCTTTCCATTTTGCGAAAACATTGCCCAGTGTTTGACCTGGAGGCGGTGTTTTTCCATCCGTGTTTTTCCAGATAAGCATGGTAGGTTCTGCGCTGTCATCGACGCTTCCTTCTCGTAGAAATATACCTGTGGATCGCACCGCAGGGCTGCCTGGATTGGGGAAGTCTGTGTGGCGCAATTCGAATTCGTTGGCGTAATAGGCCATGAGTGAACGCCCATCTTTAGGCGGTTCGTCTGATGTGTTGAAGAACGGCATTCTCATTGCACCCATCTCGAAAGGCGGTCTGCCAACGGTGTGGGTATTGTTATTCCCAAGAGCGGTGAGGTGCCTTCCGCCAATGCGCGTTGACTTTTCAATTAACGTTATGTTTGTGAAGCCGCATCGGTAAAGTTCACGTGCAGTTGTCAATCCTGTGATGCCAGCACCAATAATGCATATTTTGTGGTGGGGTTCAGTAGCCTGGGCAATTCCATTGACCTGCTCCACGAGCGCCCGGTAGTCGAAACACAAATCGGGTGGATTAGGGAACCTGGCTGCCCATTTGCTTTTACTGGATCTTTTTTTTCGATGGGGGTGTTGGGCTGTGTCTGCGGGGTAATTGAAGTTGGAACCGATGGTCATTCTGATATTCCCAGTTCAGAGTTAATGGACTCGGAACAGGATGGCCGTGAGTATTACTAGCCAGAAATAGGCTAAGGATGGTCTGAAGTAGC
>NZ_JACAQP010000073.1:0-306 GCF_013387025.1 Pseudomonas reactans
GGAAATCTCATTTTCTGAAAATATCATTTTGCTATGTACTACAGAAAATCCTCATAAAACTCACCTTGGTATAACTACGGTTCACTAAGCTTCACGTACGCCTTTTCCCTTCCCGTGCTCAACAACGTTTGAAGCACCACCTATACAAATAGTATATATAAATACTCAATATAATTAACTCTATAATGCTAAAGTCTCATATAACATAACTCTAGGTTATAATAAATGTATAACCATTAATAAACTCGTTTTACGGTTTTTCTCCGAAATACGCGTATATTGCTACAGTACCCCCGAGGGGTCGTA
>NZ_JACAQP010000074.1:0-420 GCF_013387025.1 Pseudomonas reactans
TATCTCAATTTGTCATTCTAACATTCTCTCTCACAACACCATTACGGTGATGTGTACCGTGACTGCCCATGGTTCTCGGGTCTTTAGTCTACATGACTACACCCTAAGACAATTTCGAGGTGTCATGATGTGCCGGTGAACCACACGCGCTCCATCAGAAACCAACGAAATTCTTTAACCATGAAGTCCTACAGCACCACGTTCTGGTGTAAACAATTACCGATTTGAAAACCCTTTCAAATCAATCACCCTAATCATTTCCCAATGATTTCTCACGTCTGTTCAAAAAATCCATTCAGTATTCTCAGCCAGGCAATATCCTGAATCCAACTTACTATGCTCTAAGCATTAAGTCATCAAGATATGTTCATGACACTTCTGATCGATCCAAGAAACTTGTTGGATACGATCTAGTCCTAT
>NZ_JACAQP010000075.1:0-201 GCF_013387025.1 Pseudomonas reactans
GTAGTTTTACTTTCTGATCTTTTATTTGAAAAAATACGAATCTAATATAGTAGGATTTATGTAAGAAAATTTTTTGAATTGTATATTCAATGATGAATGATGTATTAAATTAATTAGAGTCTATTAGAATATTTAAGAATATATAAATATAGTAAGATAATATAATAAATATATAAGAGAGGATATAGAGCGGGTAGCGGG
>NZ_JACAQP010000076.1:0-321 GCF_013387025.1 Pseudomonas reactans
GTAAAAAAACGATAATCATACAATTACTATTTTGACAATAATAATATTCATAAAACGATCTACTCGTAAATACGAACCTGTGGATATATAGAACGTCGAAAACGGAGTTCGTATGTGAAAGTTACAACGATTAAATCGCTGTGAACGGATAAATGTACACAGGGTTTGGACTCAAAATACAAAATGTGGTGCCTTAAACATCAAATATGGAATAAAGAATCATATGTTATGGAACGTAATACCATCTAGTATTTAATTTCAAAGCCAAACACAATTTTTGGTAAAATGCCGAAAATCGCGTATTCGGAAGAATACTGCGCA
>NZ_JACAQP010000077.1:0-304 GCF_013387025.1 Pseudomonas reactans
GCAACTTTTTCAAAATTTTTAATAAATTGCAATTTTGAAACGAATGGTTTGTGATTGTGATAGCACTAGTATTTTTCAAGAAATACTATTTAGTTGTGATCATGCTATTAGTTAGTCAAATAAGTTGAGTTTTACGAGTTTAGAAGATTGAGCTGTTTTAGGATTGGAATTTAGGAAGGAAAAGTCAATCTGTGGCCTTTGTTGTTCGAGCCGGTAGGTCTAAAATGGGTGGACCTTACGCACCTTACCACCTAAGATCGTTTGGTCTGGGATGGTATTTCTAAAAGCTCGTTACACGGACAAC
>NZ_JACAQP010000078.1:0-543 GCF_013387025.1 Pseudomonas reactans
GAATAATCATCGATTTATACACCCTATATTTGGGTGTTTTGTTTGACTTGATTCTGTCGAGTAAATACAATCAAGCACAATCATATTTTGATGCAACGAAAAAGAAATAGAAACGATACAAAATCAATATCACTAAAAGAAAATGGGTATATAAAAACTTATTAGATACCATGGACCGCGGTATCTAATAAGTTCTACCTACTATTGGANNTGGATTATAAATATCATATTACTTAGAAGCAATACCGATCAATATGATCTTGGATCATGGAATATTCATCTTGAGAATATTCATCTTGACAAGAAATTATCTACATAATAAAATATATATTACAAGCACTAAGGGCTATAGCTCAGTTGGTAGAGCACCTCGTTTACACGCGCGCCGATGTTTTTCAGGGGAGTCCATCATGGAATCAAAAAAATTGATCTTATTGAGAAATCGATGTCTTACTCCATAACTTTGAGGGAAGAAGAGAACAATAGCCTGACAAGGGTTCGGTCCGTTTAGGGGCCCAGCTAGGTGCCAAACAGACCCCATCA
>NZ_JACAQP010000079.1:0-167 GCF_013387025.1 Pseudomonas reactans
GATAATTATGGTAAAAATGTGTTAACTATTGATGCTTCAAGCGGTATAGAAAAGGCATGTCTGTGGCATTGTCGCCTTGGCCATATAAACAAGAAACGCATCGCCCAACTCCAAAAGGATGGAGTGTTGGAATCATTCGACCTCAGGTCGGATGATGTATGCGAATC
>NZ_JACAQP010000079.1:328-537 GCF_013387025.1 Pseudomonas reactans
TACCTTTGAAAAATTCAAAGAGTTCAAGAATGAAGCGGAAAATCAATTGGGCAGAAAGATAAAGATGCTTAGATCCGACAGAGGCGGTGAGTATCTTAGTATCGAGTTTCTCGATTACCTCAAGGAATGTGGAATTGTTTCACAGTTGTCGCCTCCAAGAACACCACAGTTGAACGGTGTTGCTGAAAGTCGAAACCGAACCTTGTTGG
>NZ_JACAQP010000009.1:0-13699 GCF_013387025.1 Pseudomonas reactans
TCAACCTGCAACCCATCGGCGTGGCTGGCGAGTTGTACCTGGGCGGCGAAGGCGTGGCGCGGGGTTATCTGGAACGCCCGGCACTGACTGCCGAGCGTTTTGTGCCGGATCCGTTCGGTAAGCCCGGCAGCCGCGTATATCGCAGCGGCGACCTGACCCGTGGCCGTCCGGATGGGGTGGTGGATTACCTCGGGCGTGTCGACCATCAGGTGAAAATCCGAGGTTTCCGCATCGAACTGGGCGAGATCGAAGCGCGCCTGCGCGAACAGGACAACGTTGGCGAAACCGTGGTGGTCGCCCAGGACGGGCCGACCGGCAAACAACTGGTGGCGTATGTCGTGCCGGCCGAGGGCCCGCTCGCCAATGAAATCGAATTGCGCGAAACCTTGCGCCGTGCGCTGAAAACCCATCTGCCGGACTACATGGTGCCCGCGCACTTCATGTTCCTGGCGCAAATGCCGCTGACCCCCAACGGCAAGCTCGACCGCAAGGGCCTGCCTGAACCGGATGCCAGCCTGCTGCAACAGGCCTACGTGGCCCCCGAAACCGAGCTGGAACAGCAGATCGCGGCGATTTGGGCCGATATATTGCGCCTGCCGCAGGTCGGCCTGAACGACAACTTCTTTGAAGTGGGCGGCCATTCCCTGCTGGCGATCCAGATCACTTCGCGGGTCCAGGTCGATCTGGGCCTGGAAGTGCCGTTGGT
Source organism: Pseudomonas reactans (assembly GCF_013387025.1). Taxonomy (NCBI): domain Bacteria; kingdom Pseudomonadati; phylum Pseudomonadota; class Gammaproteobacteria; order Pseudomonadales; family Pseudomonadaceae; genus Pseudomonas; species Pseudomonas reactans. The sequence continues at coordinate 707 of NZ_JACAQP010000009.1, forward strand.
AGAAGTATTCCAGACCGAAACGCTGCGCGCCTATGTGCAGGCCGCCGCGACCTTCCGCGCCGGCAGCGCGGAAGATTTTGATGATCTTCGTGACTTTTTGAGCGAACTAGAGGCGATTTGACCCATGCTTTCCAACCCAAACATCGATCTGGTTTCGCGCTTTCTTCGCCTGCCTCTGGAACAGCGCCAGCAGTTTTACCAACGCCTGCAAAGCCGGGGCATGAGCTTCGCCCAACTGCCGATTGCCTCGATCCGCGAGGACGGCCAGCACCTGCCGCTGTCCTACGCCCAGGAACGCCAATGGTTTCTCTGGCAGTTGGACCCGGACAGTGCCGCCTATCATGTCCCTGGTGCCCTGCGCCTGAGCGGGCGCCTGGACAAGGCGGCCCTGCAACGTAGCTTTGACACCCTGGTGGCACGTCATGAAAGCCTGCGCACCCGTCTGCATCTGGACGGTGAGCAGCGCGCCCAGGAAGTACTCCCACAGGCTGTCATCGAGATCGCTGAACGCGCGGTTGACGAGGCAAATCTCAAGGCATCGGTAGAAGCTGAAATCGCCCGTCCCTTCGATTTGCAGCAGGGGCCTTTGCTGCGTGTCAGCTTGCTTGCACTGAGTGACCAGGAGCACGTGCTGGTATTGGTGCAACACCATATCGTCTCCGACGGTTGGTCGATGGGCGTGATGGTGCAGGAACTGATGCAGCTCTACGCCGCCTACAGCCAGGGGCAGGACTGTGCCTTGGCGCCGCTGCCGATCCAGTACGCCGACTACGCGCTATGGCAACGCAGTTGGATGGAAGCGGGGGAGAAGGCCCGTCAGTTGACCTATTGGCGTGAACTGCTCAGCGGCACGCAGCCGGTGCTGGAACTGCCGTTCGACCAGCCACGTCCGGCGCAACAGAGCTTTCGTGGCGCCCGTCAGGATATTGCGCTGGAACCGGCATTGGTCGAGGGGTTGAAGGCCCTGGCCCAGCGCGAAGGCGTGACGATGTTCATGCTGTTGCTGGCGTCCTTCCAAGCGTTTCTGTACCGCTACAGCGGCCAGCCGGATATTCGCGTCGGCGTGCCGATTGCCAACCGCAACCGCGTCGAGACCGAGTCGCTGATTGGCTTCTTCGTCAATACGCAAGTACTCAAGGCCGACCTCGATGGCCAGATGAGCTTTGCCCAGTTGCTGCAGCACACCAAGCGCCGTGCGTTGGAGGCCCAGGCCCACCAGGACCTGCCCTTCGAACAATTGGTGGAAGCGCTGCAACCCGAGCGCAGCCTGAGCCACAACCCGCTGTTCCAGGTGATGTTCAACCATCAGGCCCGTTCGCATTCCGCAGGACAGCAACTGCCTGGCCTGAGCGTGGCCAACCTGGAGTTGGACAGCCACAGCGCCCAGTTCGACCTGAGCCTGGATACCCAGGAAAGCGGCGAGGGCATCTGGGCCTCGTTGACCTATGCCACCGACCTGTTCAGCGCCGCGACTGTCGCGCGCATGGGTGAACATTGGCTGGGCCTGCTGCGTGACGCGGTGGCGAACAGCGCATTGCCTTTGCAGGACCTGGCGACGCTCGACGCCCATGAGCGCGAGCACATCCTGTATCAATGGAGCTCCACCGAGCGCGGCTATCCGCAAGGGCAGTGGGTGCACCAGTTGATCGAAGCCCAGGCGCTGACGCAGCCGGAGGCGCCGGCGTTGCGCTTCAACGATGTGTCCCTGAGCTACGCCGAGCTGAATAGCCGCGCCAACCGCCTGGCCCATCGCCTGATTGAAGCCGGCGTTGCGCCGGACGTGCTGGTGGGATTGGCCGTGGAGCGCTCCATCGACATGGTGGTCGGCTTGCTTGCCGTACTCAAGGCCGGGGGCGCCTATGTGCCGCTGGACCCCGAATACCCGCGTGATCGCTTGGCGTACATGCTGGAAGACAGTGGCGTGAAACTGCTGCTGACCCAGGCGCATCTGCGTGATCAGTTGCCGATTCCCCAAGGCCTGGAAACCCTGGTGTTGGGTGCGTCCGATTACGCCGGCTACAGCGACGCCAACCCAGGTATTGCCCTGGATGGCGAAAACCTGGCCTATGTGATCTATACCTCGGGCTCCACCGGCCAGCCTAAAGGCGCGGGCAACCGTCATTCGGCGTTGCTCAACCGCTTGCACTGGATGCAGGAGGCCTATGGCCTGGACGCCAGCGACACGGTGCTGCAAAAGACCCCGTTCAGCTTCGACGTGTCGGTGTGGGAATTCTTCTGGCCGCTGATGACTGGCGCGCGCCTGGTGGTCGCCGCGCCGGGTGATCACCGTGATCCGGCCAAGCTGATCAACCTGATCAATCAACACCAGGTCAGCACGCTGCACTTTGTGCCGTCGATGTTGCAGGCCTTCCTGCAGGATCCTGCCGTGTCGACCTGCCAGTGCCTGCAACGCATTGTGTGCAGTGGCGAGGCCTTGCCGGTGGATGCCCAGCAACAGGTCTTCGCCAAGCTGCCGCACGCCGGGCTATTCAACCTGTACGGCCCGACCGAAGCGGCCATCGACGTGACCCACTGGACGTGCGTGGACGAAGGCCGCGATGCGGTGCCGATCGGCCGTCCGATTGCCAACCTCGGTTGCTACATCCTCGACAGCAACTTCGAACCGGTGCCGGTGGGCGTGCTGGGCGAGTTGTACCTGGGCGGTATCGGCCTGGCGCGGGGTTACCACCGCCGTCCGGCGCTCACCTCTGAACGTTTTGTTGCTCACCCGTTCGTCATAGGCGAGCGCCTGTACCGCACGGGCGACCTGGCGCGCTACCGCGACAACGGTGTGATCGAGTACGCGGGGCGCATCGACCATCAGGTCAAACTGCGTGGCCTGCGCATCGAATTGGGTGAAATCGAAGCGCGCCTGCTGGAACACGACTGGGTGCGTGAGGCCGCCGTGCTGGCGGTTGACGGTAAATACCTGGTCGGCTACCTGGTGCTGCAAAATGCCAGCGATGACTGGCGTGACGTGCTGGGCGTCCATCTTGGCCAGCACTTGCCGGACTACATGGTGCCCGCGCAATGGGTGCTGCTGGAGCAGATGCCCCTGAGCCCCAACGGCAAGCTGGACCGCAAGGCGCTGCCCAAACCCGAAGCCACTCACCACTACGAAGCGCCGCACAGTGCGCTGGAGCAACAGATCGCCGCGATTTGGGCTGACGTGCTGGGCGTTGAGCAGGTGGGGTTGAACGACAATTTCTTCGAGCGTGGGGGTGATTCGATCATCTCCATCCAGGTGGTCAGCCGCGCTCGGGCGGCCGGTATCCATTTCACCGCCAAGGCGCTGTTCCAGCACCAGACGGTGCGCAGCCTGGCCCGCGTGGCGCAGTTGCAGACGGCACAGGTGATCGACCAGGGCCCGGTGCAGGGCGAGACGCCGTTGCTGCCGTTCCAGCAACTGTTCTTTGACATGCACCTGCCGGACCGTCATCACTGGAACCAGTCCTTGCTGCTGACGCCACGCCAGCCTCTTCTTGCTGAGCCATTGGAAGCTGCACTGCAAGCGCTCACCCTGCACCACGACGTGCTGCGCCTGAGTTTTAGCCCGCAAGCCGAAGGCTGGACTGCGCGGCATGATGCGCAACCTGCAACGCTGCTATGGCAGGCCAGCGTGCGGGACGCCGCCGAACTGCAAGCCCTGTGCGAGCGCGCCCAGCGCAGCCTCGACCTGCAACAAGGCCCATTATTGCGTGCGGTACTCGCAGAAATGGCTGACGGCTCCCAGCGCCTGCTGTTGGTCATGCACCACCTGGTGGTGGACGGCGTGTCCTGGCGGGTGTTCCTCGAGGACCTGCAAAGCCTGTATCGCCAGCAGAAATTGCCGGCCAAAACGTCTTCGTTCAAGGCCTGGGCCGAGCGTTTGCAGGCGCATGCCCGCAGCGAATCGATCGAGCCGGAAAAAGCCTTCTGGCTGCAACAGCTGCAAGGCGTGCCTGCCGATTTGCCCTGCCGTGATCCGCAAGGCGCACGTCCCGGCCGCCTGGCCCAGACGGTGGTCAGCCAACTGGATGCCGAGCGCACTCGGCAATTGCTGCAACAGGCGCCCACGGCGTATCGCACTCAGATCAACGACCTGCTGCTGACCGCCTTGGCACGCGTCATCTGCCAATGGACCGGGCAAGCCTCCAGCCTGATCCAGCTGGAAGGCCACGGCCGTGAAGACCTGTTCGACGACATCGACCTGACTCGCACCCTGGGCTGGTTCACCAGCCTGTTCCCGGTGCGCCTGACCCCGGCCGAATCCCTGGCCACCTCGATCAAACAGGTCAAGGAGCAACTGCGTGCGGTGCCGGACAAAGGCCTGGGTTTCGGCGCGCTGCGTTACCTGGGTGACGACGCCACGCGCCAGGCGTTCAGCGTGCTGCCGGTGCCGCGCATTACCTTCAACTACCTGGGCCAGTTCGACGGCAGCTTTGACCAGCCGGACGGCCTGTTCACACCCGCTTCGGAAAACGCTGGCGCCGAACAGAGCCCGGATGCGCCACTGGGCAACTGGTTGACCCTCAATGGCCAGGTGTACGGCGGCGAACTGCAAATGGGTTGGACCTTCAGCCCGCTGATGTTCGACGCACCGCAGATCGAAGCCTTGAGCCAGGCCTTCACCCGCGAACTGACGGCATTGGTTGAACACTGCTGCACCCCTGGCAACAACGGCGTGACGGCGTCCGACTTCCCGTTATCGCGCCTGAACCAGCAGCAGTTGGAATCCTTGCCGCTGGCCGCTGATGCTGTTGAAGACATCTACACCCTGTCGCCGATGCAGCAGGGCATGTTGTTCCACACCCTGTATGAACAGACTGCCGGCGACTACATCAACCAGATCCGCGTGACGGCCGATGGCCTGGACGTGGCGCGATTCCAGCAAGCTTGGGATGCCACGGTGCAAGCCCACGATGTACTGCGCAGCGGGTTCTTTTGGGAGGGCCAGCTCGAATGGCCATGCCAAGTGGTCTATCGCGAGGCTCGGCTACCGATCGAACACCTCGATTGGCGCGCCATGCCGGAGCGCGAACTGGAATTGCAGAACCTTCAGGAGGCCCAGCGCCGCCAGGGCTTCGATCTGGCCAAGGCGCCCCTGGTGCGCCTGGTACTGGTGCGCACCGATGAGCAACGCCATGAACTGATCTACACCAGTCATCACATCTTGATGGATGGGTGGAGCAATTCGCGGCTGTTCGGCGAAGTGCTGCAACGTTATGCCGGTGTCGCAGTGCCTGAAGCGGCCGGGCGTTATCGCGACTACATCGGCTGGCTGCAGCAGCGTGATGGCGCAGAGACTGAAACCTTCTGGCGCGAACAACTGAGCGCTCTGCAAGCACCGAGCCGCCTGGGCAGCAGCCAGTCGACGGCGGCGGACGGGCATGGCGAGCATCAGATCAGCCTGGATCGCGCGCTGACTGAACGGCTTGAAGCCTTCGCGCGCAATCACAAGGTCACGCTCAACACCCTGATCCAGGCGGCGTGGTTGGTCCTGTTGCAGCGCCATAGCGGGCAGTCGGTGGTGTCTTTTGGTGCCACCGTGGCCGGGCGTCCGGCAGAGTTGGCGGGGGTGGAGCAGCAGATCGGGCTGTTCATCAACACCCTGCCGGTGATCTGCGCGGTAGACGCCCAGCAGACCGTGGCCGACTGGCTGCAAGCGGTGCAGGCGCAGAACCTGGCGTTGCGTGAGCATGAACACACCGGGCTGTACGATATCCAGCGCTGGGCCGGGCAGGGCGGTGAAGCCTTGTTCGATAACATTTTGGTGTTTGAAAACTACCCGGTGTCCAAGGCCCTGGAGCAGAGCGGCGGCAGTGGCATTCGTTTCGGCCAGCCGGATTCACGCGAGCAGACCAACTTCCCGCTGACGGTGCTGGTGGACGTGGCTGACACGCTGTCGGTGCAATTCAGTTTTGGCCGTGCGCATTTCGAGGCAAGCACGGTGCAAACCTACGGCCGCCATCTGGTCAACCTGCTGCAAGCCATGCTCGACGGCGACCAACAACGCCTGGGCGACCTGGCGATGTTGGAGGTGGCGGAACGCCAACAAGTGGTCGTTGACTGGAACGCCACGGCGCGGGATTACCCGTTGCAGTACTGCGTGCATCAACTGATCGAGCAGCAGGCGGCGCGCACACCGCAAGCCCCGGCATTGGTGTTTGCCGAGCAGCGCTTGAGCTACGCCGAGCTGAACCGCCGAGCCAACCGCCTGGCTCATCGTTTGATCGAGGCCGGTGTGGGCCCGGATGTGCTGGTGGGCCTGGCGGTAGAGCGTTCGATTGAAATGGTGGTCGGCCTGCTTGCGGTGCTTAAGGCCGGTGGCGCCTATGTGCCCCTGGACCCTGAATACCCGCGTGATCGCTTGGCGTACATGCTCGACGACAGCGGCGTGAAACTGCTGCTGACCCAGGCGCATCTGCTTGAGCAACTACCGATTCCGCAAGGCTTGAATAGCCTGGTGCTGGGTGAAGCCGCGTTTGAAGGCTACAGCGACGCCAATCCTGAAATCGCGGTGCATGGCGAAAACCTCGCCTACGTGATCTACACCTCAGGCTCCACCGGCCAACCCAAAGGCGCCGGCAACCGTCATTCGGCCCTGGCCAACCGCCTGCACTGGATGCAGGAGGCTTATGGCCTGGATGTCAGCGATACCGTGTTGCAAAAGACCCCGTTCAGCTTCGACGTATCGGTGTGGGAGTTCTTCTGGCCGCTGATGACGGGCTCACGCCTGGTGGTTGCGGCGCCGGGCGATCACCGGGATCCGGCCAAGTTGATCAAGCTGATCAATACAGAACAGGTCACCACGCTGCACTTTGTACCGTCGATGTTGCAGGCCTTCCTGCAAGACCCGACGGTTGCGACCTGTCACACCCTGCACCGCATCGTGTGCAGCGGCGAGGCCTTGCCGGTGGACGCCCAGCAGCAGGTCTTCGCCAAGCTGCCCCAGGCCGGGCTCTACAACCTGTACGGCCCGACCGAAGCCGCCATCGACGTGACCCACTGGACCTGTGTCGATGAAGGCCGCGATGCAGTGCCGATTGGTCGCCCGATTGCCAACCTCGGGTGCTACATCCTCGACAGCAACTTCGAGCCGGTGCCGGTCGGCGTGCTGGGCGAGTTGTACCTGGGCGGCATCGGCCTGGCGCGCGGTTACCATCGTCGTCCAGCACTGACTGCCGAGCGTTTTGTTGCCCACCCGTTCGTCAAGGGCGAGCGCCTGTACCGAACGGGCGACTTGGCGCGTTACCGCGAAGACGGTGTGATCGAGTACGCCGGGCGTATCGACCATCAGGTCAAGCTGCGTGGCCTGCGCATCGAGTTGGGCGAAATCGAAGCGCGCCTGCTGGAACACGACTGGGTGCGTGAGGCCGCCGTACTGGCGGTGGATGGCAAGTTCCTGGTGGGCTACCTGGTGCTGCAAAACGCCGATGACGACTGGCGCGATGTGCTAAGCGCCCATCTGGCGCAACAGCTGCCGGACTACATGGTCCCGGCCCAGTGGATGGTGTTGGAGCAGATGCCCCTGAGCCCCAACGGCAAGCTGGACCGCAAGGCCCTGCCCAAAGCCGACGCCAGCCTGCAAGCCCGGGAGTACGTCGCCCCGAACAGCGAACTGGAGCAACAGATTGCCGCGATCTGGGCCGAAGTGCTGGACGTGGAGCGGGTGGGCCTGCACGACAACTTCTTCGAGCTGGGCGGGCATTCCCTGCTGGCCACCCAGGTGGTGGTGCGCCTGCGCGAGCAGTTGCACGCCGAATTCGACGTCAAGTCGATCTTCACCACCCCGACCCTGGCCGAGTTCAGTGCCCATGTCGCCGCCCAACAGACAAATAATTCGCCGGTGCAGGACGCATTGGCTAAATCCTTGGAGGCCCTCAAACGTCTATCAGCAGAAGATTTGGATAAATTGATTTCCTGAGGGGCGTGGCGTGCAAGCATTAATCGAGTCGGTAGGGTCACTTTCGGCGCAACAAAAGAAAGCGTTGGCGGTAATGCTCAAGCAGCAAGGCATCAACCTGTTTGAGATTGCCCCGGTTTTCAAGCGCCAGGAAGGTGAGCCCCTTCGACTCTCTTATGCCCAGGAGCGCCAGTGGTTCTTGTGGCAGTTGGAGCCGCAGAGCCCGGCCTATCACCTGCCGCGCGCCCTGCGGTTGAAAGGCCGCCTTGACCGGGCGGCCTTGCAACGCAGCTTCGACAGCCTGATCGCCCGCCACGAAAGCCTGCGTACCTATTTGCATCAGGATCTTGACCAGGTGCTGCAAGTGGTCAGGCCTGAATTGCAGCTGGATATCCCCCTCGAAACGGCTGACGCCGCGCAGCTTGAAGCTCAGGTGCAAGCGGAGGTCGCCAAGCCCTTTGATCTGCAACAAGGCCCGCTGCTGCGGGTCAAGTTGCTGCAGGTGGCGCCCGATGATCATGTGTTGGTGCTGGTGTTGCACCACATCGTCTCCGATGGTTGGTCGATGCAGGTGATGGTCGACGAACTGGTGCAGTTGTACGTCGCCTACAGCCAGGGCCAAGACCTGCACCTGCCGGACTTGCCGATTCAATACCCGGACTACGCCTTGTGGCAGCGCAGTTGGATGGAAGCCGGCGAAAAAGAGCGTCAGCTCGGTTATTGGTGCGAGCGGTTAGGCGGCGAGCAGCCAGTGCTGGAGTTACCGCTTGATCACCCGCGTCCGGCCGTGCAGAGCTATCGCGGTGCGCGCCTGGACATTGGCCTGGACGCGGCGCTGGTCACCGGCCTCAAGGCGTTGGCCCAGCGTGAAGGCGTGACTCTGTTCATGTTGTTGCTGGCGTCGTTCCAGACCCTGTTGTATCGCTACAGCGGGCAGTCGGACATCCGCGTCGGCGTGCCGATCGCCAACCGCAACCGGGCGGAAACCGAACGGTTGATCGGCTTTTTCGTCAATACCCAGGTCCTCAAGGCCGACATCGACGGGCAAATGACCTTCATTCAGTTGCTGGCCCAGGTCAAGCAACGTGCGCTGGAGGCCCAGAGTCATCAGGACCTGCCGTTCGAACAGTTGGTGGAGGCCTTGCAGCCCGAGCGCAGCCTGAGCCACAACCCACTGTTCCAAGTGATGTTCAACCATCAGACCGAAGGCCGTCGGGTACGTGGTGAGCAGCAGTTGCCGGGGCTGGCGGTGGAGGCCCTGGAGTGGGACAGCCTGAGTGCGCAGTTCGACCTGAGCCTGGATACCCAGGAATCGCCCGAAGGCATTTGGGCGTCGCTGACCTTTGCCACTGACCTGTTCGACGTGGCGACCGTGCAGCGCATGGCTGAGCATTGGCAAACGTTGTTGCGTTCGGTGGTTGGGCGCGCCGGCAATCGCATTGCGCAACTCGCGATGCTGGTCGACGACGAGCAACGCTGGTTGTTGCAAGACTGGAACCACAGTGCGGCAGCGTTTGAGGACCTTGTGGGTGTACAGGGATTGTTTGAAGCCCAGGTTCAGCAGCGTCCCGACGCGGTTGCCTTGTGCCTGGACGATCAGTCCATCAGTTACGCTGAGCTGAACCGTCAGGCCAACCGTCTGGCCCATCACTTGATCAGTCTGGGCATTGGCCCGGAAGTGTTGGTGGGCGTGGCGGTCGAGCGTTCGTTCGATATGGTGGTGAGCCTGCTGGCGGTACTCAAGGCCGGTGGCGCCTACGTGCCGCTGGACCCGCAATACCCGCGTGAGCGCCTGCTGCATATGCTCGAAGACAGTGGCGTGCGCCTGGTGCTGACCCAGGCCCATGTGCCGCTGCCATTGCCCGAAGGCATGGCGACGCTGGACCTGGCGGATGCGCACTTGGCGCTGTGCCCTGAGCGCGACCCGCAGGTAGCGGTCTCGCCGCAAAACTTGGCCTACGTAATCTACACCTCGGGCTCCACCGGCAAGCCCAAGGGCGTGGCGATCAACCATGCGGCACTCACCGAGTTTTCCAGCATTGCCGCGGGTTATTCACGGTTGACCCGTGAAGATCGCGTGCTGCAATTTGCGACCCTCAACTTCGACGGTTTCGTCGAGCAGCTGTACCCGGCATTGACCCACGGCGCCAGCGTAGTGCTGCGCGGTCCGGACTTGTGGGACAGCGCGCGGTTGTACGATGAAATCATCGCCCAGGGCATCACCCTGGCCGACTTGCCGACCGCCTATTGGAACCTGTTCCTGCTCGACTGCCTGGCCGCCGGCCCGCGTTCCTACGGCGCGCTTCGCCAGATCCACATCGGCGGCGAAGCCATGCCGCTGGATGGTCCGGCACAGTGGTTGAACGCCGGGCTCGGCCATGTGCGTTTGCTCAACACCTATGGCCCGACCGAAGCCACCGTGGTATCGAGCGTGTTGGACTGCACGGCGGGCACCGAACTGATCGGCGCCACCGCCAGCCCGATTGGCCGCTCGCTGCCAGGTCGCGCGTTGTATGTACTGGATCGCGATCTGAACCTGGCACCGTTGGGCGCCGTGGGCGAGCTTTATATCGGCAGCCGCTGTGGCCTGGCGCGTGCCTATCTGAACCGTGCGTTGCTGACGGCGGAACGTTTTGTGCCGAACCCTTTCGGTGAGGCCGGCGAGCGTCTGTACCGTACCGGTGACCTGGCACGCTACCGCGCTGACGGTGTAATCGAGTACGTCGGCCGGGTCGACCATCAAGTGAAAATCCGTGGTTTCCGCATCGAGCTGGGTGAAATCGAAGCGCTGTTGCTGGCCCAGGCGGGCGTGCGTGAGACGCTGGTGTTGGCGGCCGACAACCAGCTCGTTGCTTATTTGGTTGCCGAGCAAAACGACGCCGAAGCGCTCAAATCGATCCTGCGTGAACAATTACCGGATTACATGGTGCCTGCGCACCTGATCTTCCTTGAGCGCATGCCGCTGAACCCGAATGGCAAGCTGGACCGCCAGGCACTGCCCAAGCCGGATGCCAGCCAATCGCAGCAGGTGTGGGTCGCGCCGGTCACCGAACTGGAGCAGCAAGTCGCCGCAGTGTGGGCCGATATTCTCGGCGCCGAGCGGGTAGGGCTGACTGACCACTTCTTTGAGATGGGCGGGCATTCGTTGTTGGCGATGCAGGTGGTGTCGCGCCTGCGTCATGCACTGGGGCGTGAAGTCCCGCTGAAACTGATGTTCGAGCAACCGCGCCTTGAAGGTTTTGCCGCCACACTGCACGCACTGGAGGCGCCGGAAGGTGAGCAGGCGCCGCCGCTGCTGGCGGTCGGCCGCGAACACCCACTGCCGCTGTCTTACGCCCAGGAGCGCCAGTGGTTTCTCTGGCAGTTGGACCCGGACAGCGCTGCGTACCATATCCCCAGCGCCTTGCGCCTCAAGGGGGCTTTGGATGTCTCGGCGCTGCAACGCAGTTTCGAGGCCCTGGTGGCGCGCCATGAAAGCCTGCGCACCCATGTGCAAGTGCAGCCGGAGGGCGCGCGGCAAGTGATTCGAACTGACGCCGCCTTGCCGATCAGGTTGGGCGAGGTCAACGAGGCCGATCTCCAGGCCCAGGTCGAGGCCGAGATCGCCCGGCCATTCGATTTGCAAGAGGGGCCGTTGTTGCGCGTAACCCTGCTGCGCCTGGCCGAAGACGACCATGTGTTGGTGCTGGTGCAGCATCACATTGTGTCCGATGGTTGGTCGATGCAAGTGATGGTCGATGAACTGGTGCAGTTGTATGCCGCATTCAGCCAGGGCCGGACGCCAGACCTGCCGGATATGCCGATCCAGTACGCCGACTATGCCGTGTGGCAACGTACCTGGATGGAGGCTGGGGAAAAGGCCCGCCAGCTCGATTACTGGCGTGACCTGCTTGGCGGTGAGCAGCCGGTGCTGGAATTGCCGTTCGACCATCAGCGCCCGGCACACCAGAGCCATCGCGGTGCGCGCCTGGACGTAGCGCTGCCGACCACCCTGGCCGCCGAGCTCAAGGCCTTGGCCCAGGCGCAGGGCGTGACCTTGTTCATGTTGCTGCTGGCCTCGTTCCAGACCTTGTTGCACCGCTACAGCGGCCAGCAGGACATTCGGGTCGGCGTGCCGATCGCCAACCGCAACCGGGTCGAGACTGAGCGGCTGATCGGCTTTTTCGTCAATACCCAGGTGCTCAAGGCCGATATCGATGGGCAGACCACCGTTGCCCAGTTGCTGGCCCAGGTCAAGCAGCGCGCGCTGGAAGCCCAGGCGCACCAGGACCTGCCGTTCGAGCAACTGGTCGAAGCCTTGCAGCCCGAGCGTAGCCTGAGTCTCAACCCGCTGTTCCAGGTGATGTTCAACTACCAGGCTGAAGGTCGCACCGGTGATGAGCTTCAGGCGCTGGCTCAGTTGCGCATCGAAGGCTTGGCATGGGACCGGCGTACCGCCCATTTCGACCTTGACCTGGATGTTCAGCAAAGTCCGGACGGGCTCTGGGCGTCGCTGGGGTATGCCACCGACCTGTTCGAAGCGTCGACTATCGAACGCATGGCGCGGCATTGGCAGAACCTGTTGCAGGCGATGGTTGCCGATCAACAGCAAACCATCGCGCACCTGAACCTGCTTGATTTTGATGAGCAGCAACACATTCTTCAACTGTGGAACCAGGCAGATGCAGGCTTCTCGGCCGAGCGTCTTGTGCATGAGTTGGTGGCCGATCGCGCCAGGGAAAACCCCCAGGCGATCGCGGTCAAATTCGACGCGCAAACCCTGAGCTATGGCGAGCTGGACAGCCAGGCCAATCGCCTGGCCCACGCCTTGATCGCCCGTGGTGTCGGCCCGGAAGTGCGCGTGGCGATCGCCATGCCGCGCAGCGCCGAAAGCCTGGTGGCGTTCCTCGCGGTGATGAAAGCCGGTGGCGTGTATGTGCCGCTGGACATCGAATACCCGCGTGACCGCCTGCTGTACATGATGCAAGACAGCCGTGCGCAGTTGTTGCTGACCCATAGCCGCGCGTTGCAGCAACTGCCGATTCCCGACGGCTTGGACACCCTGGCGATTGATCGCACCGAAGACTGGGCGGATTACGCCGACACGGCACCGGACGTGAAGCTAGACG
>NZ_JACAQP010000080.1:0-653 GCF_013387025.1 Pseudomonas reactans
ATGATGTATGCGAATCTTGTCTGTTGGGCAAAATGACTAAATCACCTTTCAAATGATCTTTTGAAAGAGGTGAGGGTCTGTTGGACATCATTCACACGGATGTGTGTGGTCCATTCAGATCAACCACAAAGGATGGCACGCGGTTCTACGTGACCTTTACCGACGATTTTAGTAGATACGGTTATATCTACTTAATCAAGCACAAGTCGGACACCTTTGAAAAGTTCAAAGAGTTTAAGAACGAAGTAGAGAATCAATTAGGCAGGAAGATAAAGATGCTCAGGTCCGACAGAGGCGGAGAGTATCTTAGTATCGAGTTCCTAGACTATCTAAAGGAATGCGGAATAGTTTCGCAGTTGACACCTCCCAGGACACCACAGTTGAACGGTGTTGCGGAGAGGCGCAACCGAACCCTGTTGGACATGGTTCGTTCCATGATGAGTCGAGCTTCGCTTCCCATCCACTTCTGGGGGTATGCCTTAGAGACTGCCGCCCACATCCTCAATCTTGTCCCAACTAAGAAGGTTGCCAAAACACCTCATGAGATGTGGACGGGGAAAGTTCCCTCGTTAGCACATATCAAAGTCTGGGGTTGTGAGGCTTTCGTTAGACGAGAGACTCACGACAAACTCGCAGAAAGAAGCGAGAGGTGT
>NZ_JACAQP010000081.1:0-1340 GCF_013387025.1 Pseudomonas reactans
TTCATACTGAATCTTTGTACAATCTGTACGGAGAATTACAATCGTATGAATCCTCGATTGACCCACCAACGTCTACTTCTTTTGGAGGACCACTTGCTCTGTTGTCAACATCCTCTCAAAACCAAACACATTTTCATGATCAAAGTCAAATTGATTTAAATCAAAACCAAGCTTTTTCAAGTAATTCTTGTGACTTGTCTGATCCAAATAATGAAGCTGATTACCAACAATTGTGTGCTTTGGTAGCAAACACTAATCTCAAAAGATTTTTGCCACATCATAACTTCAGACCAAACTTTCAACAAAGATCCACTTTTGGACAAAACTTTCAGAATCGCGGTTTTCAAAATAATAACAACTCTTATAATAACCAAAGTTCTGGATTTCAGCAAAATCATTCAAAACCATCTCAACAGAAACAAACTCAAACATCTGAAAGACCACCCGTTAAGAGCCAAAAGGCTGACAATAACGATGATGATGATGACGTAATCATTTGTCACAAATGCAAAGGACTAAATCATTATGCCCGAGATTGTCGAGCCAAAATCAAGGTCAAAGACTCAGCTTACTATGCTCAAAAAGCCGAAGAGCTGAAGAAACAAGAACAGAAAGCAAAGCAAAAAGCTTTGATGGCATTCCACGAACCTAGCGTGGAATACTGGCCAACTTCTGATGATGAAACCGACACTGAACCAGCTCAGTCAAACTTCTGCTTCATGGCTGACAATGAACCAACCACAAGAGCTCCATATGTCATCGATCAGGTATGGTCTATGATCTCAGAACTCGGTCTTTCAAAAACACCATTTGAGTCCCACATGACTAAGATTGAGAACAGTCTAAAAGCTGATCTCAAACTATATCATGACACAATAGTCAAATCTGATATCTACAAATCTGAATTACAAACCTTGCAACTCAGATTTGGAGAATCAACAAGGACTAGAGACAAACTTGAAAGAGACATTGAACGAAAATCTGAAGAAAATAATCACATCCTAGAACAATTAAATGAAGCTCTAAAACAAAAAAGGGACTTAGAAATAAAAAATCAATCTGTTATTTCATCTGAAATAAAAGATACCTTAGAAAAGGAAGTCCTTCAGTTAAAACAAAAAATTCAAGATTTAACTGACAAAAACACTAGTTTAATTCTAAAACTAGATGATTCTTCAAAACAAATCAAATTTCTTGAATCCGAAAATCAAAGATTTCAAGGAAAACTGGATTCTATCAATATTGCCAGAAAATTGAGTGATGATGTTTTCACTAAAGCAAACAACTTAGGAACTGGCAAAATTGATACGAATTATAAACCGGGAATTGGAAGAGAATCT
>NZ_JACAQP010000082.1:0-1225 GCF_013387025.1 Pseudomonas reactans
ATTATCCGATTCATAAGGATATGAATACGTCTTCGTATTACCAAAATGCGGAATAGAAAGAAAGGGTTGTATCCTATTTCTTACATTCTCATCAATTTTATATACTTTATTTGAAAAAAAAGAAGGACGCGCATTCTTGTTCATTTTTAATAAAGTTAACAAACGAAAGTTTTTGTTACTTATTTTCGAACCTTCTTTACCCCATAGAGATATTGAATAGAAGGGGGTATTGCTTTTTCCACTGTAATTTTGAAAATGAACGTTTAAATGTCCTTCAAAAGTAAGTAAATAGATCCGACACATATAAAATGCGGTTAATCCCGCCGTAGACCAAGCTATTATTCCAAAAATAGGTGAATACAACCAACTATCATTAAGAATTTCATCTTTGGACCAAAAACAAGCAAGGGGTGGAATACCGCAAAGAGAAAGCGTACCTAATAAAAAAGAATTTTTAGTAATTGGTACATGTTTTGTTAAACCTCCCATAAGCACCATATTCTGACTTTTTTTTGGACAATATCCAACAAGAGTTTCCATTGAATGAATAACGGATCCCGATCCTAAAAACAATAATGCTTTGGAATAAGCATGAGTNNGCGATAAGACCCCATACCTAGAGCTAACATCATATAACCCAATTGAGACATTGTGGAATAGGCTAAACCCCTCTTAATGTCTTTTTGAGCAAGAGCTAAAGTAGCTCCTAAAAAAACTGTTATTATCCCTATCAAAGAGATAAAATTCATTATGTGGGGTATGACTATGAAAAGAGGCATAAGTCGAGCTACAAGAAAAATCCCCGCTGCTACCATCGTAGCAGCATGTATAAGGGCCGAAATAGGAGTTGGCCCTTCCATTGCATCAGGTAACCATACATGAAGGGGAAATTGTGCAGATTTCGCAATCGCACCGGCAAATAATAGAATAGCGCACAAAGTAACAAATAAAAAATTGACCTCATTAGTAGAAATCAGGTTATTCAATATTTGGAATAAATCACGAAATTCGAAACTCCCCGTTATCCAATAAAACCCTAAAATACCTAATAATAAACCAAAATCGCCAACACGATTAGTTACAAATGCCTTTTGACAAGCCTTTGCTGCAACAGGTCGTGTGAACCAAAATCCTATTAATAGATACGAGCATACTCCAACTAATTCCCAAAAAATATAAATTTGTATCAAATTTGAACTAGTAACTAATCCCAACATGGAAGTAC
>NZ_JACAQP010000083.1:0-344 GCF_013387025.1 Pseudomonas reactans
CAATCCAATTGCAATGTCTAACTCCTTAGACAATCTATTACCAATTCATGACAGTCTTACTTCACACTTACTCCCTTAAAGTGTAATCGACTGTGGATATTTGAATAATCCAATTATTCAGGAAGTAAAACATGCAAAATGAAACACAATGATAAAGTATTGACAAAAGTAGTAAACCATTACTCATTAATAAATCTCCATTATTAAATCACAAAAGTCAAATACAATAACATTGTTATAAGTTTCAAAACCTATCTAATTGCAAAAACTTATATCATCTCTTAATCCAATGCTCCTAGCATGCTGATTATGCTTAATCCTACTCAGAGCCTTTGTCAAGGGAT
>NZ_JACAQP010000084.1:0-349 GCF_013387025.1 Pseudomonas reactans
ACTCATTAATAAATCTCTATTATTAAATCACAAGAGTCAAATACAATAACATTGTTACAAGTTTCAGAAACCTATCTAATTACAAAAACTTATATCATCTCTTAATCCAATGCTCCTAGCATGCTGATTATGCTTAATCCTACTCAGAGCCTTTGTCAAGGGATCTGCAGGATTATCTTCCGATGATACCCTCTTTACCAGGAGGTGACCTTCTTCTACCCTATGTCTGATGTAGTGGTACTTTCTGTCGATATGTCTGGACTTTCCATGGTCTCTCGGTTCCTTTGTCAAGGCAACCGCTCCTTCATTATCGCAGAAAAGTTCCACCGGCTCCTGAATACTCGGGACA